>NZ_JAZEYD010000050.1:0-872 GCF_037027805.1 Acinetobacter sp. 161(2023)
TCGGTATAGATATGCCCATTTGCCATTCACTTTTACGTAAGTTTCATCCAGATGCCATAAATGTCGATCTTTAGGATTACGCCAATACCAACGTAAACGTTTTTCCATTTCAGGAGCATAACGCTGAACCCAACGATAAATCGTGGTGTGATCGACATTTACTCCCCGTTCAGCGAGCATTTCCTGAAGTTCACGATAGCTGATGCCATATTTACAGTACCAACGGACGGCCCAAAGAATGATTTCGCCCTGAAAATGACGACCATGGAAAGCATTCATCTGCTGATCCTTTAGCTAAAAGAGTATTTAGCTTACCATCAGCAGCTATTTGCAACAGTGCCACAATTGCCAATAAAGGGACAATCAACAAGTCTTCAAACAGCAGAATCGAGACAATTTTTTGTCCGCGTGGTTGAGCAATGTCTCCACGATCTCCCAAAAGTTGCATTACAATTGCAGTCGAGGTGAGTACAAAGCCTGCAGCACACACAAAACTCACTTGCCAAGAATAGCCATAGACCAAGCCTACAGCCGTTAGCCCCAATGAACAGGCACTAATTTGTAATGTACCTAATCCAAAAATTTCTTTTCTTAAACTCCATAAATACGATGGACGCATTTCTAGTCCAATCACAAACAGATACATCACAATACCAAGCTCAGCGATATGCAGAATAGACGCAGAATCGTAGAAAAATGCCAGTCCAAATGGACCAATAATTAATCCTGCAATTAAATATCCCAATACCGAGTTTAATCCTAGGCGCTTGATTAAGGGGACTGCGATCACTGCAGCCGTGAGCAATATGACAGGGGATAGAAGGCTGATTGAAACGTACCGGGTTTGTCGGAGACTTTTTTATTTAAGTTAG
>NZ_JAZEYD010000051.1:0-819 GCF_037027805.1 Acinetobacter sp. 161(2023)
GGCACTGTTGCAAATAACCACGAATGGTAAGCTGAAGACTGTTTTAGCTAAAGGTGCAGCATATGAATCCTTTCCATGGTCGGCATTTTCAGGGCGAAATCATTCTTTGGGCTGTGCGCTGGTATTGTAAATATGGCATTAGCTATCGTGAACTGCAGGAAATGCTGGCCGAACGGGGTGTGAATGTTGATCACACGACTATTTACCGTTGGGTTCAACGTTATGCTCCTGAAATAGAAAAACGTTTACGCTGGTATTGGCGTAATCCTACAGATCTGAGCTCGTGGCATATTGATGAAACCTATGTAAAAGTGAATGGACGATGGTCTTATCTGTATCGTGCAGTCGATCAACGTGGCGATACCATTGATTTTTATCTTTCTTCTAGACGTAATACCAAATCAGCCTATAGTTTTCTAGGAAAGATCTTCAATACGGTGAAAAAATGGCAAATTCCACGGGTCATCAATACAGATAAAGCAGCGACCTATGGCCATGCTTTATCACGATTAAAGCGAGAAGGAAAATGTCCAGTAGATATTGAGCACAGGCAGATTAAGTATAAAAATAACGTGATTGAATGTGATCATGGCAAGCTAAAGCGGATCATCAGGGCCACATTAGGATTCAAATCTATGAAGACGGCTTATGCCACAATTAAAGGTATTGAAGTCATGCGTGCACTACGTAAAGGACAAGCATCGTCATTTTATTATGGTCAGCCTCAGGGTGAAGTGTGTCTAATCAACAGGGTTTTCGGTCTCTAAGTACTTTTTAAAGGGAACATCATCGACTCAAATCTCTATTTGCAACAGTGCC
>NZ_JAZEYD010000052.1:0-673 GCF_037027805.1 Acinetobacter sp. 161(2023)
GTTTTCCTGTCTTTTATATTTTTATTTATTCCAAGTTTTGATGAGATCAAGGAACGTCGTGCAGAGGCAGCGTGGCTAGAACAAAGATATAATTTAGATATTAGAAATTGTAATGATAAATCTTGTGTCCGAGTTATGAAAAATGACTGTCATGGAACGAATAAGGATTACTGTGTTATTGACCCTAAATAAATACTGGCAAGTACTTTGCTCGGTTCTTTTCTTAATCTTATTGCTACCGAATATCGCAAAGTGGCTCGACTTTGAGATATGGCAATAGCCATGTCTCAAAGTATCGAGCTTTACTTTTCATTCTTTATGTCCTATCTATTTGCTATAGGGAAGCATACTTTATAGCACTGATAGTGGAATTAATAATGAGAAGGCATTTGATTTTCCTAGCTTTTATAATAATGATTTTTATTTTAGCTCTCGTTGTTAAACTCGATAATGATCGGAAAAAATTTGAAGTATTCAATGAAGTAGAGACAACAAGCAAGTTTATACAAAAAAAACCATAGTTTTTTTATGGTTTTTTAAATACTTTATAAAATATAAATCCTTATTTGAGTTTCCATAACCCAGTATTCCATGACTGGGCTTTTTTTTATATTTTCAAATAGTGTTTTAGTAAAAATCAATCAAATTTCGTATAACAGCCATTATGTTAAAT
>NZ_JAZEYD010000053.1:0-516 GCF_037027805.1 Acinetobacter sp. 161(2023)
ACTTTTAAGAACTACCTGAATGAGAATGACTCCTATAGTCGAGACTTTAACTTTATCTTTGCGGACAAGACGGTCTCTACTTCGGACATCATTGGTATGACCATGCAGCTGACAGGCACAGACGGTAACGATGTGCTGAATGGCTGGAGAGGTCAGGATATTCTGATTGGTGGCGCAGGTGATGACACACTGACAGGTTATGCAGGTGATGACCTGTTAGATGGTGGAGAAGGTAACAATATCGTAAACGGTGGTGATGGCAATGACACACTGATCACAGGTTCAGGGAATGATGTACTGAATGGTGACAACGGCAATGACATGCTCAATGGTGGAGCAGGCAATGACACGCTAAATGGCGGTGCTGGTCAGGATACCTTGATTGGTGGCAGTGGTAATGATGTGCTGACTGGTGGTGATTATGAGAAAGATATCTATATCTTCCAGTCGGGTCATGGACAGGACGTTATCAATGACAGAAGTTATGACTGGGGCTACTTCAATCAATTTAACGAT
>NZ_JAZEYD010000054.1:0-414 GCF_037027805.1 Acinetobacter sp. 161(2023)
CACACTAAAGTTCAGGCCTTTGTCTGCCGTCGCTTGGGCTGCCGCTGCATTAGTCACGGCTGTATTTGCAGTGTTCTGAGCAGTCGTTACATTCTGATTAGTCGCATTTAACTGGCTACCATTCACTGCATCTGTTGATGTAGAAGAAATGCTTCCTGCTGCAACATTAGTAATCTTCTGGTTACCAGCATCGATACCTGCAATCGTTACACTTGGGCCGCCAGTAATGGTTAATCCACTGTTATCAACTTTAGTATTGCCTACCGTTAAGCTACCCGCATTGGTTAATGCAATGTTGTCATTCACATTGTATTTATAAGTATTGGTTGTCGGGTCATAAACTGCAGTCGTATTGGTACCATCTGCAAAGTTAACTGTTTCACCCAACTTCACATTGTCAGCCGTACCACCATT
>NZ_JAZEYD010000055.1:0-362 GCF_037027805.1 Acinetobacter sp. 161(2023)
GCCACCTGACCTAACGGGTTAATCTTATCATAGTACATTGCTTCAAACTCAAAAGGCGATACATAACCCAGTGCACTGTGTACACGCTTTTTATTGAACCAATCTACCCAGTTTAGTGTCGCAAGTTGTACATCTGCTAAACCTTGCCAATCTGCTTTTAAATATTCAATCACCTCTGTTTTGTATAAGCCATTCACCGTTTCAGCCAGAGCATTATCGTATGAATCACCCGTTGTACCGACTGATGCTCGTAAATTTGCTGCTTCTAAACGATTGGTATAGCGAATGGAAAGATATTGCACACCTCTGTCGGAATGATGAATCACATTCTTTGGCATGCCTCGATCATGCAATGCTTGCTC
>NZ_JAZEYD010000056.1:0-332 GCF_037027805.1 Acinetobacter sp. 161(2023)
ATATTGCCCGCAGGATCTGTTGCAGTCACAGTCACCGTATGTGGACCATCCGTCAACGCTGGAAGCGTATTGTCTGCAAGGGTCCAAGTCCCATTACCATTGTTCACTGCTGGATAGTTCACACCATCCACAGTCACCACCACTTTCGCAGTCGGATCGTTCACCGTACCCGCTAATGGCGGTGTGCTGTCATTGGTTAAGGCAGCAGTCACAGTCACGGTTGGCGCCACGGTATCGACTAAGCCTGTACCCGGTAATGAGATATTGCCTGCTGGATCTGTCGCGGTCGCTGTCACCGTTTGACCATTGGTCAAGTCACCTGGGTTTGGCAC
>NZ_JAZEYD010000006.1:0-235217 GCF_037027805.1 Acinetobacter sp. 161(2023)
CTAGAGCAGAGTATCACTTATAAATAAGCTTTTAGTTGTTCAAACATGTGGGACCACCTCTATTGCGCCAAATAGTTTCTATCGACATTTTAAAGATATTGATGAGTTAGCAATTTCTTTAATTGATCGTGCAGGTATTGTTTTACGTAAAATTATCCGTCAGGCTCGCCTACGTGCTTCCTTACAAGAAAGTATTATTCGCAGTTCTGTCGATATTTTTCTTCAGCAGCTCGATGCCGATGAAGGTAATTTAAGTTTATTACTACGTGAAGGCTTTACAGGTTCTACCTCTTATAAAGCTGCGGTTGATCGTCAATTAAACTTTTTCCAGCAAGAGTTGCAAGAAGATTTAATTCGTCTAGAGCACTTAAACAACAATCACCTATATCACCCTGAACTGGTTGCAAAAGCAATTACACAACTTGTGTTTCACATGGGCGCCAAAGTGATTGATCTTCCAATTCATCAACGTGCGGAAGTTGCTGAGCAAACGATGATTATGATTCGAATGATTTTAGAGGGTGCTCGGCATTTGGATAAAGCAGAAATTCGTTAAAATTATTTAATAGATGGCTTGTTGATTAACAGGCCATTTTTACATCTAACCTCCTCTATTTCTCAATAAAAATATAATTCACCGATTGAAGCAAATAGCTGGCGAGAGTATAAATAATTATTCCATTTACTCTTTCTTCTATAATTCCCAACGATCTCAGGGATCAACATGCAAAATTTGAATAATCGTCAAAGTCTGATTGCAAGCTACATTATTATGGGCATCTTTTTGCTTTCGGTTATCCCATTACATTTATTAGCAAGTTTTTTTGCAGGCTTTCTTATTTATGAAATTATTATTAGCTTAAGTTCAGTTGTTGAACGTTATATTGATGGCCAAAGAGCCCGCATTTTTATTAGTATTGCATTAAGTATCATTACGATTTCACTCATTGCCTTTTTCTTTACAAGTTTAATTAGTTTTGTAGTTCACGATTTAAAAGGTGTAGGCGTCCACAATATCAACAGTAAAGTCGATCAAACCCTACTACACTTACAAGCTGAAATTGGCAAATATCTTCCGGGTTATATTCCCGATAGCGTGACAGAATTAAAAGATGAAATTTTCGCATTTATGAAAGATAACGTGACTACATTAAAAAATGCCAGTTCAGATATCTTACATAACTTTGTAACGATGATTATGGGCCTCATTATTGGTATTTTGGTCGCTATACATGGCTTTCACCGCCGTACTCCGCAGCCTGTTTTCAAATCTCTTCTTATTCAACGTATCCAGAAGTTATCAATTTCATTTAAAAATGTTGTTTTTGCACAAATAAAAATTTCAGCAATTAATACGCTGCTCTTTATTTTATTTGCCTTTATTTTATTACCGCTTTGGGGAGTCCATCTTCCTTTTGCCAAAACTCTCACTATATTGACCTTCATGTTTGGACTGATTCCAATTTTAGGTAATCTTATTTCCAATACATTAACGTTTATTGCTGCTCTTACTGTTTCTCTCGGGCTCGCAGGTGCAGCATTACTTTATCTCGTTCTGGTTCATAAACTCGAATATTTTATTAATGCTAAAATTATTGGGCATAAAATCAATGCAAATGCATGGGAGATTTTATTAGCAATGCTGGTATTTGAGTCAATTTTTGGCTTAGGCGGTTTAATCGCAGCTCCAATTTTCTATGCATATTTAAAACTAGAACTAAAAGATGCTGGTCTAATTTAAAATCGATCTATAAAAAAAGCGCCCTCTAGGCGCTTTTTTTATTTCGAGTTAATTATGGCTTAACCACAACTAAAACTTGAATCGCTTCTGGTGTAACTGTTAAACCATCAAGCAAGCTCAAACCTTCTTTTTGCAGCTTTTGTAAACGGTCAATTTCATCTTGGCGAATACTTGGGTTGAACTGTTTTAGATAGGTTAAACGGTCAATTTCATATTGCCATTTACTACCGTAATGTTCTTTTGCTTGCTGCTGAAGCTGTGGCAAATCAACTTTCGCGATATCCAACGCTTGTTTATAACGTTCTTCAATAATATCACGGCGAGCTTTAACCACCTGACGACAGCTATTGCCATCTAAGTGATGTAAATATGGTTTCAAAATTGCTGGATCAATTTTTTCAGACAAATCTTGACCAGTTTCGCTTAATAGCACACGAATTAACTGCTTAGGTAAGCTCGATGGTAGATTCAATGCCTTAGGCGCAACTACATCAACTTTAAACCACACTTCAATTAATACTGAACCCTGCTTTAATGCATTAGATTTGAGTACAGCAACATTGGTGCTACCAAATGATTGCGTACGGATCATTTCCATTACACTTTCAATGAATGGATGCTCTAAAGTTAAATATTGAGCATCTTCACGAAGCTGAGCCTGATCACGATAGAAAGTAGCTGTCATGCCTTCTTCGTCTAGCGCCAAACCTTGCACTTGCATTTGGTCTGTTGGACGAATAATCACAGTACCGTTACTTTGCTCATCAAAGTCGATATTAGTTGATGACATGAAACGCTTCACAAACATTGGTAACGTTGTATTGTCATCATAATCTTCTAAAGCCTGAACAATCTCTTGCGCCACGATAGGACGACATGAGTTATATTCAAGTAAACGATCTCGGCCCGCTTGAAGTTCAGCTTCTAAAGCTTGACGTTGAACATTTACTTCTTCAAGCAAATCTTCAAATGTTTGACCTTGGTCTGCAAGTAAGCAATCTTTCAACTCAACAATAAAGTTTTCTTGCAGCGTTTGCGCTGTTGGTGAAATATTGCTGAAAATATTAAGTGCTTCATTGTACCAACGGAACATACGCTCTTGAGCTGTTCCCACAAGATATGGCACATGAATCTGAATACGGTTTTCTTGACCGATACGGTCTAGACGTCCGATACGTTGCTCTAAAACATCTGGGTTAGCTGGTAGATCAAATAAAATTAGATCACTGGCGAATTGGAAATTACGACCTTCAGAACCAATTTCCGAACACAGTAGAATTTGTGCACCATAGCTTTCTTCAGCAAAATAGGCAGCCGCTTGGTCACGTTCAAGTAAGCTCATGCCTTCATGGAACATTGCAGTACGAATGCCTGCATGCAAACGCAATACATTTTCTAAAGCTTCAACAACGGGTCCACTACGCGCAATTAAAAGCACTTTTTTATGCTTAAGATCTCTGCGCAGAATTTCCATTACCCATAGCACACGTGGATCATTTTGCATCCATGAACCATCAAGATATGCTTCTTCAGGCCACATCTGCTCACGCAGTTTTCCATCTTTTGACCAATCTTCTGGTGCTGGTAATGGTGCTGGCTGACAATCACGCCCTGGGAAGCCTTGAATTGCTTCACGCGTATTACGGAATAAAATACGCCCCGTACCATGACGGTCTAATAATTCATGAATTGCTCTAAAGCGTTGGTCAGGCTGGTCTTCAATACTATGTCCTAACAAGCCCTCTAAAGCAGATAAATGCTCAGGAGCTAAAGGCTGATCAGACATGAGTACTTCAGCAATTTTTGCAGTCTGCTGGTACTGAGTTTCTTCATCTAAGAAGCGCTCTAAACTACTAAAACGCTGCGGATCAAGTAAACGTAAACGTGCGAAATGACTTTCTACACCAAGCTGTTCAGGTGTTGCAGTAAGCAACAATACCCCAGCTGTATTTTCAGCGAGCTCTTCAATTAAATCGTAACGGTCATTACCGCCTTCTTCTTCGCTCCACATCAAATGATGTGCTTCATCGACCACGAGCAAATCGAAGCCAGCTTCTATTGCTTGCTCACGTAAGTCATCATGGTCAACCATCAAATCAACGCTGGCAATAATGCATTGCTCAGTCAAGAACGGGTTGAGTTCTGGATCATGTTCTTTAATAGATGCAGTACGTGTTAAATCAAACAGAGAGAATTGCAAGTTAAAACGACGGCGCATTTCAATCATCCACTGATACTGTAGAGAATCAGGGACTAAAATAAGAATTCGTTCTGAGCGACCAGTTTTAAGCTGTTGATGGATAATTAAGCCAGCTTCAATTGTTTTACCCAAGCCCACTTCATCGGCAAGTAAAACACGAGGTGCAAAACGTTTACCAACTTCATGTGCGATATAAAGCTGATGTGGAATTAAACCAACACGTGCTCCAACCATGCCACGTAAAGGGCTATTCTGCATTTGTGCTTGCATAAGCATCGCTTCAATACGCAGGTCATACCACTCTTTATAGTCAACCTGACTTGCAAGCAAACGATCTAAAGGTTTCGACAACTGAATTTGCGCACCGATACGTGTTTCATTCAGCGCTTTACGATCTTGTTCACCATTTTCTGAGGTACGAACAACGTTGTAACGCAAAACGCCATGTCGGTCTTCAACAGACTCAACAATCCACTTCTTGCCTTCCTGATCTTGAACTTCATCATTTGTGTTAAAGATGATACGAGATAGCGGAGCGTTATTACGTGCATATACACGTGTTTCATCACTTTTGGGGAATAAAATGCTGACAGATCTTTCATCTACATCAATAAGCACACCTAAACCGAGCTCAGTTTCTGTGTCTGATAGCCAACGTTGACCAATAGCATACTGCTGCAATTTTTCCACCTTTCTCTCAAGTTCGCACTACATATTGTACGATGCAAATTAGCTTATTTTTGCATCTTTTTATGTAGTCTTTAAAGCAAAATTTTGAAGCAAAAATCAATTAAATGACTTTGCTACAAAAAATCACGCATTAAAATTTTTACATTAAAACGGTACAGGACAGTCAAAAGTTAATGTTTCTGCTGTGACAGGATGATTAAAACTTAACTGTTTGGCATGCAAACACAAACGCGGAACAAGTTGCTGCTCCGGTGTTGCATACAGCGTGTCACCTACAATTGGATGCCCAAGATATTGCATGTGTACACGGAGTTGATGGGATCGACCCGTAATTGGTGTTAATTTCACACGAGTTACAGGTTGCCCCTGAATCTGAAAGTGTTCTACTGCCTGCCAATGTGTTAAAGCAGGTTTGTTGTGAGAAGCGTCTACAATATGTAAAGGTGGTCGGCTTGGATCATAGATAACAGGAATATCTACAGTCCCCTCACCCTCTAAATGACTTGCGACAAGTGCTTCATATATTTTTGAAGTTTGACGATCTTGAAATTGACGAGCAATCGTACTTTGACCACGCTTGGATAAACCAAATACCAAAATACCTGAAGTATCTCGATCTAGACGGTGAATGAGCAAAGTTTTAGGTTCAATCGCAACCAACCTTGTCAAAACGCTATCATGTAAATCACCTTTACCAGGAACACTCAAGATGTCCGAAGGTTTATGAATCACCATAAAATCATCATCACGATAGATCAGATGTTCACTTAGAAAATCACTCAAAGTTCTATTCCCAAGGTAAGATGAAAAACAAGCGGGCAATAATAAAAAGCTTACGTCCGAATTACAATGCCGTTCGGGTAAATTAACAGCATAATTTGCAAATATTATGGAGCACTTCGGCTCTATAGTCGGTCAAGCCTTCAATAACTGCATAATATGCTGCAATGTCGGTGTTTGCATCAGCTCTTCAGCGCTCAAGCTCGCACCGTTCGCACGCCATAGGTCAACCAGATAATTTACGGCAGACTGATCTAATCCATAGTTTCTTAAATCAATTTCAGGGTGAATCTCCATAGGATGTCGCCCTACCTGTTCAGCAATTGCCAATAAAATTCCTTTATCTGACAACATATATTCAGACGGCACACTTAAAGACCATAAGCGCATTAAGGTCTGTGTATTTAAGTGTTTTATATGGTCAAAACTGATCTTTTCAACCCATTGGATGTGCTGCTCTAAATTAGCCGCCAAGATCGCATCATTTACAATAGCTACATAATCGGTAATAGATAAAACAAGCTGCATGACTTGTTTAAACAGAGGTGACAAATCACCTGCCATCACAACTTGGGCTTTAGCATTTGATGACAGTCGCTGCCCCAACTGCAACATGGTTTGTTGAAGCTGAGATGCATCAATAAAAATAACTGGAATTTCGAGTGCCTGTGCTCTTTTACTTAGTGATTCTAAATGATCGGCTAATGGCTGGTGCGCCCAGTCCGGTGCATTTTCAAGTTCATTTAGCCCAACCATGAGCAAAATACTTTGCGTAGACTCAATCGGCCAATTTGAAGTATTTGCTGCTAATTGGATTTTTCGAGGTAAAGGATAAAACATTGTTCTCTACAAATATAAAAATGGTCCAAATTAAAAAGCCCGTTTAACACGGGCTTTTTGCTTACTTCATTTCAGCAAAGGTTTCTTTGGCAGCTTGAATCGTAAACGCGATATCTTCATCAGAATGAGCAGATGAAATAAAGCCTGCTTCAAATGCTGAAGGTGCCAAGTTTACCCCACGCTTTAACATACCGTGGAAGAACTTTTTGAAAGCTTCAATATCACATGCCAACATAGAGTCAAAACTTGTAATGTCTTCTTGGTCTGTAAAATAAAGACCGAACATTGCACCAGCTTGCTGAGTTTTAAATGGAATACCTGCTTCGTTAGCTGCAGCTTGTAAGCCTGCAAGTAACTTTTCAAGTTGAGCAGATAAATTGCTGTAAAAGTCTGGTTGACGTAAATGTTTGAACATCTCGATACCCGCACGCATAGCAAGTGGGTTTCCAGACAATGTACCTGCTTGGTATACGCCGCCTAAAGGCGCGATACATTCCATGATTTCACGTTTACCACCAAATGCACCAACGGGTAAGCCTGCGCCAATAATTTTACCTAAAGTCGTTAAGTCGGGCTTAACGTTATAAACCGATTGAGCGCCACCTAAAGCAACACGGAAACCCGTCATCACTTCATCAATAATAAATACAGATTTATATTCATCACATACATCACGAATGGCTTGTAAGAAACCGTCAATTGGTTTCACCATATTCATGTTACCCGCGACAGGTTCAATAATGACGCCCGCAATTTCATGACCGAATTTCACAAAACATTCTTTTAATGCAGCAATATCGTTGTAAGGCAGCGTTAATGTATGTTTAGCGAAATCAACAGGAACACCTTTTGAAGTCGGCTCACCCTCACCTAAAGTGAGTAAGCCCGAACCTGCTTTTACTAAAAGTGAGTCTGAGTGGCCATGGTAGCAACCTTCAAACTTCACAATTTTGTCACGGCCAGTGTAACCACGCGCTAAACGAATAGCTGTCATGGTCGCTTCTGTACCAGAGTTCGTCATACGTACCATTTCAATTGATGGCATAATTTCACAGATAATATCTGCCAATGTTGTTTCGTGTACGGTTGGCGCACCAAAACTTAAACCATCTTCTGCGGCCGTTTGTACTGCTTTAATAATTTCTGGGTGAGCATGACCCAAAATCATTGGTCCCCAAGAACCAACATAGTCAACATAACGCTTACCATCTACATCCCATAAATAAGCACCTTTTGCTTTCTCGATGAAAACAGGTGTTCCTCCAACGCCATTAAAGGCACGTACCGGAGAGTTCACACCACCTGGAATGTGTTTGCTGGCTTGTTTAAATAACTGTTCTTGCTTTGGAGATAAACTCATGGAAATGCTCGTCTTAAATATCTAAAAAATAATTTTGAAAGCTTAAGAAAATAATTGTGCCCACGCCTGTACACGGGCAGGAATTTCAGCAGTTGATCGGCCTAATATATCACTAATGACTGCACACAGGTCAGCCCCAGCCTCAATCACAGGTTTTGAGTTTTCAACCGTTAAACCGCCAATGGCACAAATGGGTAAATCATATTGGCCTGCTGCCTGTTTAATCACTTCGATTCCCACATTACCTGCTTCAGGTTTTGTAGAAGTCGCATAGACCGCACCAAATGCGATATAAGTCGCGCCATCTGCAATTGCTTTTTGTGCAAGCTCTAATGAGTTCAGGCAAGTACGACCGATAATGACATCTTCTGGTAATTGCGATTTTGCATCGGTAATTTCACCGTCACTTTGCCCTAAATGCACACCTAAACCAAACTGAGCAGCCAGTTTTAGGTCATCATTAATCACAAAAGGAACTTGATATTTTTCACACAATAGTTTGATCTGTTCAACTTCAGCAGGCTGGTCGGCTTTTTCTACTTTCTTACGACGGTACTGTAAAATTGCGACCTGACGAGTTGCGAGCGCGGCGTCTAATTTTTCTAATAATAATTGGATTGGGTCATCATTGGTAATGAGGTATAAACCGCGCATACTCTATTCTCGCTTTAAAAAACTTCGCTAGTATAACGGATTTATAAGACATCATAAGTACCGATTGATATAGGCTTACTAGTACCAATCGGTCTATTAAGAATAGAAATAAAAAATTAACTCGGAATCTTATCGTGTTTACGATCAATCAAACTTAATCGACCACGTGCAACATCAGACAACATTCGCCAATCAGAAATAAAGCTATAGAAAGGTTGCTTAAAACTGGCAGGCTTATTTTTTTCAAACACAAAATGTCCAACCCATGCATTTGCGTAACCCGCTACCAAACCATAGAGCACATATTTGGCTTGTTTCTTACGAATTGCTTTTGAAAAAAAGTATATACCAATACTGCTACCCACCACATGTAAGCGTCTGCTCATGATGTTACGGTGTTCAGTTAAATAAAAACGATAAAATTCCTGATAGTTTTTAATCGGCAATTCAAACTCTGGCTGAGCTTCATGGCTAAAGTTTACTGGTGCATTCACGATCATCTTCCTGATTTTTATTTGATCAAAACGTCACCTGATTGTACACCCAAATAAAAGCTTGGCGTCATATGTTTGATTGTAACTTTCTCTATCAAAACCATTACTTTTAGGACTAAGCTATTATACTTATTCAAGATAGTTTAAATACCTGATTCAGGGAGATATATTATGGTCGAAGTCGAACTAAAGTTTCAGTTACCTGAATCGAAGAAAAAAACTGTTCAGCAATACTTAAAAAAACATAAAGCGAAATATATTCACTTACAAGCAAAGTATTACGATACCCCTGATCGATTACTCGCAAAAAATGGCATGGCGCTACGTTTGCGTAAAGAAAATGATCAATGGGTACAAACCTTTAAAGCCGCTGGTCAAAGCCATCTACACCGCGTTGAAGAAGAAATTCATTTAGGTGTGTGTGACCAAGAACCTGACTTAAACCTTGAGTTATATCAAGATAATAAAGTAGTGACTAATTTACTTAATACAGCCCTAGGTAAAGAAGCTAAAAAATTAAGTTTGCAATTTGAGACTGATGTACAGCGTACTTATCATGTCTTTGAAGCAGACAATACAGCGATTGAAGTTTGCCTTGATGACGGTGTAGTAAAAACTGCAACTGCTCAAAGCATAATTTGCGAAGTCGAATTTGAGCTTAAACAAGGTGCGGTGAAAACGCTTATTCAATTTGCACAGCAATGGATTAATCGTTATGCGCTCTGGCTCGATGTAAGAAGTAAAGCCGAGCATGGTAATTTATTAGCACTAGGACAAGCGGTCTCACCTGCTGTTCATGCCAAAGCTCTGACATTAAATAAAGATATTACTGCTGAACAAGCACTCAAAAAGATTGTCGAAAACTGTTTAGGACAATTCTTACCAAATATGGCTGCAATTGCTGATGAAGTTGCCGAACCTGAGCATATTCATCAGGCACGCGTAAGTTTACGTCGTTTACGCAGTGCACTAAAACATTTCTCTGGCTGGTCAAGCGAGCTAAATCCTGTTTGGGAAGAACAAATTGCCGAGCTTTTCCGTAAGCTTGGAGACACTCGTGATGAAGATGCTATCCGTACCGAGGTGTTACCTGTCATTCAACAACACGGTTCACCTGAGCTTTTACTACCCGTTTCAGTCCAACCCTCAAAAGAACTCTCAATAACCTTTACCTCTGCGGACACGATTAAGCTATTACTCGATTTATTAGCATTCGCTTATTCAGAAGAAAATTCAAAGTCCAAAAAAGGTAGCTTAAAAAAACACATTAAAAAGAGTTTAGATAAGCTACATCATAAAGTGATTAGCAATGCTGAACATTTCACTGAGCTTGAAGTTACTGAACAGCACAAAATACGAAAAATAGCTAAGCAGTTACGTTATTGTGTTGAGTTTATTTCAAGCCTTTATCCTGACAAAAAAGTACAGCAATATTTAAAACAGCTACAACCTGTACAAAATACCTTAGGTCAATATAACGACTTATTTATTGCGGAAGGTATTTTCAATAAAGCCGTCGAAAATGACTCATCTTTCTGGTTTGCATTAGGCTGGGTAAAAGCCAAACAACCTCACTTACAAAAACGGTCTGCCAAAGCTTTACAAACTTTTAGTCAGGCTGAAACGTTCTGGTAATTTATAAAAAGTCGCTGTAAACGTGCAGCGACTTTTATCTGTATTTACCAAATACTTTCCACACGCCGTTATCTGCTAACGGGTCGTTATAGCTATCACTACGTTGCTTTCTTGGCTTATCACGGGCATCGACCAATTTAAAATGTGGCTCAACACCTAGCACAATACCATTAGTATAAAAACGCGAACGGGTATATTCGCTTTGACCATGTTGGAATACATACGTACGTAAATCGATGAACTCACGATGAGCAACTAGAGCCGCGGTATCATCGCTCTGCAACCATTCTTGCATCGTAAAAATCTGATCAGTTTCGAATTGCCCGCATTTTTCAATAAGACTTGCAACACCACGGAAAGTTTTCGATTCTTTTGCGCGTGTTTTATTAATCCGAATTCGATCTACATGAAAAAAGAATAGCGGTAAATTTAAATGACTTGGTAAATGAATGGCATCTGGTAATTCATCTTCCATAAATGGCTGAAAAAGTTCTTGTGCCCTTTCAATTAGGCCCTGCCATTGTTGGTAATAATTTTCGACTTCTTCTTGCAAGCCATAATAGATCGGCAGCCCTTCGACATGCTCTAAATATTGAGGTGGGAAAACATGCTGGCGTAATAAAGCAATATCTGTTTTTAAAGTTTGAATAGCAATTGCATCTTGCATATTAGATTCCCCTTTACTTAGGCTATTTACAGACTAAGTCAAAGGTTTTGTTTCCGCAAGGGTTTGCCTATAATAAGCAGCTCTATTTTTGCGGGAATAAGTCATGTCTCAAAAGATCAATGCAACAGATGTTACTGAAGAAGAAGCTTTAAATGCTGTTTTCTTTGAGCGTGCGGATGAATTCATTAAACAAGCCAATGATTTTTGTCGCCCGCCAAAAGGTGAAAAGCCTGATCCAGCCGAGCTGCGTGGTCAAGTGAGCGCAGCAATGTTGTTTGCGAGTGCCCGTTTTAATACATGGGTAGCAGCAAATAATTTTAAAGATGGCGAAGAAATGCGCGCTGCTAAAGATCAAGTCATGTCTTATCTTGTGCAACAATTTCAAATGATGCTTGAAGATAACTTTGATGAGTACTGTGAACAGTTCGAAAATTATTTACGTTTCCGTAAAAATGAAGATTTTCACGCGCATAAACATGATCATTAAGATGTTTTAAATGCCCAAATAAAAAGCCACAATTTAGTGGCTTTTTATTTAAAAGAAGACTTTATTTTTTTGCTGCCTGACCATATTGATCAGCCATAACTTCGACTAAATGTTCAGGTTTAATATACTTTTTAATAACTTTATTTACGTCTGCAACAGTCAGCTTTGTTAAATCTTGGTCATGCTTAATACGGTCAAGTAATGTTTTATCCGACTCAAGCTGAAGATTTAACATCCCATGAATATTACGTTCATCTTCTAATGAAGTAACACGTTTCTTCATGATATCTGCTTTAGCAGCTTCAAGCTCTTGCTCAGTCACGCCATTTTTCAACAAGTCATTCAACACTTTATGTATTGATGCAGAAACTTGCGCTGAACGACCCGAAGTATAATTTGCACTAATGCTTAAGGCCCCAACGTTAGTATCACGATCAAGCTGTAACCCACTTCCAAAACCATACACTAATGCATTTTTCTCACGAAGCTCTTGAGCCAAACGTGAAGAAATTTGAGAATCACCTAAAATATAGTTAAGTAAAATTAAAGCAGATGCATCAGGATGATTTTTTCCGACTGGTAGAGCGAGCACACTTTGGTAGCTACCAAATTCTCGCTGTTCAGATAAAACATGAACTTTTTGAGCTGGAAAATCAACATGATTAATCAAGATTTTTTGATAAGGTTGTTTACTGTTCCAGCTACCAAACTCTTGATTAAGTAATTTCTGCATTTTTTTCGCATCAAACTTGCCCGTAATGGCAATTTCAGCATGGTTCATTGCAAAGAAATGCTCGTACAATTCTTTCACTTGCTCTTGAGTAGCATTT
Source organism: Acinetobacter sp. 161(2023) (assembly GCF_037027805.1). NCBI lineage: Bacteria > Pseudomonadati > Pseudomonadota > Gammaproteobacteria > Moraxellales > Moraxellaceae > Acinetobacter > Acinetobacter sp. 161(2023). The sequence continues at coordinate 12,379 of NZ_JAZEYD010000006.1, forward strand.
TTCAACTGCTGTTTTGCCAGTTCAGGTTCAAAGTGATAACGCAAATCTCCCGGTTGATATTCTTCAAGCAAACGTGCAAGTGTTAAGCCAGCTACTACATCTGGTTCAGTATAAGGGCGATCAAGACTTGATAAACTCTGCGATTTAATTAAATCAAATTGAGATTGTTCAAATTTCGGATTTTTCATCACATCAAGAACAAACTCGAAAAACTCATCAAATTTTTCTGATTTAGACTGAATGTTAATGGTCATACCATTGCCGTCAGCACTTGCATAAGCCGCGCCACCCGCATCAATCGATTTATCAGCAATATCTTGCAAACTGTACTTCTCGGAACCACGTAGTAATAAATATGAGGTTAAATCGACGACCGTACCTTTATTAAATAAAGATTTTTCCGTCCCGAAGTCCATCGTAATGGTGGCATAAGTACGATCATCGCTTGTTTCAACTGGGAATAAAGCGTACTTCATTCCATTTTTCAGTTTTCCACGGATAATCTTTTTCTCATTGCTTTCAGCATATTGCTTAGAGGTTTTTAAAAACCCTGTTACTTCTTGTTGATATACTTGCGGATCTTTTAAAGGCTCTGCCTTTGCTTCTACCTGATCTAGCGTTCTAGGTGCCTGTTTTGAATTTTGCTGTTGCGCTTTTTTCTGATCTTCAGGTGTTGGCAAAATATCACCGTCAATACGATGCTCAGCCACAAGGAATTGTTTTAAAGTTTGATTCACTTGGTCTAACTTAACGTTTTCTACTGAATCTAAGTCTTTAAAATATTGATCCCATTGCCCACCAGCGACCGTGTAATCACTCAAACGTGAACCAAGTGCTACCGCATCTTTAGTGATTAAATCGCCTTGGGTTTTCATTAAACTCTTAACACGATTTAATTCAACTTCAGTGAAAGGCTTACCCTTTTCAATACCCGCTAGCAAAGAGTTTTCAACTTTTTTAGGGTCATTACTTGGTGCATAAATGGCACCCAGAAACACCACATTAAAATCTTGGTCTAACCAAGTACTCGCATCAACATTTGTGGTAATGCCTGTTTCAACCATGTTCTGGTATAGGTGACCACTTGGTTGCATGGTATATAACAAAGGAGCTAACGCGAGTGTCGGCTGAATTTTGGTATTTTTACCATTCATGTAAATATGGAATTTAGCGAGATCACTCCCCTTTTTCACCACAAACTGACGATCTTTTATTTTTGCAGAGTCGAGCACAGGAATCTGTACAGCTTTAGGAACCTCACGCGCCGCAATTGGGCTAAAGTATTGATCAACTGTTTTTAATACATCAGTTTTATCGAACTTACCCGAAATCACCATGACTGCATTATTCGGTGCATACCAACTACGATAAAAACGGTCTAGCTCAGCCATTTTAATCGATTTAAGCTCAGGCAAATCACCAATCGGTAAACGACCTAAATATTGATTGCCATAAGCCGATTTCCACATTTGATCCATCAGGACAGCAAACGGCTGATCCATACGGACTTCACGTTCGCGTTTTACGATTTCAATTTCAGAAGGAACAAATTTTTCTTGTAGAACTAATTTATCCATACGTTCCGATTCAAGATATAACACTTCATTGAGCGCAGTCTTTTCCGGACGAACGATATTGGTATATTTGGTCGAGTAATAATCTGTGCTGGCGTTCGTCATCAATGTATATTGATCTAAACGACGCTGGAATTCTTCCCCTTTAACATTCTTGGTCCCCTTAAAAGCCAAATGTTCAAGCAAATGAGCTAAACCGCTTTTGCCTTGCGGGTCATTTAATGAACCTGTTAAATAAATGGTGTTAATAAAGATTTTATTTTCTTTGTCATTCGGTGCAAGTACAACCCGAAAACCATTATCTAATTTATATTCCTCAATATTTTGCTTGCTTTTTACTAGTGTGGTTTGTGCCCAAGACGCAGCACTTAAACTAAGAATACATAGGGAGAGAGTCAGTTGTTTAAACTGCATAAACATAGAAATACCAATTAATTTGAATAATAAAAAATCAATAGTTGTGGGACTATAGTAGGAAATTTAAGCTGACATTAATAGTAAAGTTTTGAAAAAAAAGCCGTTTATTTAAACGGCCTTATATTTTAAAGAAAAATTTCAGCTTGCATATAAAGTTTCCCATATCCTGAAATTTCAATACGTTCCGTCGACAAAATATTGCAATATAAAATGCCTCCACGGCCAGAAGCTTGATAAGCCAAAATATTATTTTTCCTAAGCTTTTCTGCCCATAACGGTGCTATTGCGGTATGAATTGAACCTGTAACAGGGTCTTCATCAATGCCCGCGACAGGTGCAAAATAGCGAGAGACGCAATCGTATTGCTGGTCTGTTTTTGATGTTATTGCAACATCCATATCATTTGCTGTAACAGCAGTACGTAACTTACCTAAAGTTTTGAGCAAATTCATGTCTGGCTGTTCATCTAATACATCTTGAACTGACTCATATTCAACAATATAGCCCTGAATATTTTGATAAACAGCTTTAAAAGGTTTGCTTAAAGCTTCACGTAAAACAGCTGGATAATCTTCAACTTGATGAGCTTTACGAATTGGAAAATCCATTCTAATTTTGCCATCTTCATCTTGATGAACTATAAAAAGACCTAAGTTTCGTACATGAAAATTAATGGTCTTTTTTTCGGTAAAATCTTTAAATATTACAAAAGCACTGGCAAGGGTGGCATGCCCACAAAAATCGACTTCAACTGTTGGAGTAAACCAACGAATTTCATAGTTTTCAGAGTCTATAATTTTTACAAAAGCAGTTTCAGACAAGTTATTTTCAAATGCTATCTTCTGCATTAAATCTGCATCTAGCCATTCTTTTTCAACAACCACAGCGGCAGGATTTCCACGAAATAACTCTTTTGTAAAAGCATCGACTTGATACATTTTCATGATATTCAACTCTTTTAAATTAATTCATTGTCTTCAATTTTTTTAAATATAAACAGACACAGATTTTAAAAAATTAGCATTACAGCCATTATTCACACATAAAAAAACGACCCAACCTAGTTAGATTGAGTCGTCTCTTACAGTTTATTAATGATGTGTTAGTTCAATTTCATCTTCACTGTTTAATATGTCTTTATCTGTCTGGCCCATTAATTGACTGGTAACAACACCCGCAGTCATTGAACCATTTACGTTTAACGCAGTACGTCCCATATCAATGAGTGGTTCAATTGAAATAAGAAGCGCAACCAAAGTTACAGGTAAGCCCATCGCAGGAAGAACAATCAGCGCAGCAAAAGTCGCACCACCACCTACTCCAGCCACACCAATTGAACTTAAAGTCACAATACCAACTAACGATGCAATCCACATTGGATCTAGCGTGTTAATTCCCATGGTAGGCGCAACCATTACCGCTAGCATTGCTGGATATAAACCCGCACAACCATTTTGACCAATGGTCGCACCAAAAGAAGCAGAGAAACTTGCAATAGATTCAGGAATACCTAAACGACGAGTTTGCGCTTCAATGCTCAGTGGAATGCTGGCAGCACTTGAGCGGCTGGTAAATGCGAAAGTCAGAACAGGAGCAACTTTTTTGAAGAACTTAACTGGAGAAACACCTGTAAGGGTCAAAATAATGGCATGCACGACAAACATGATGGCTAAACCTAAATAAGATGCCACCAAGAAACCGCCTAGATTTAAGATATCTGCGACGTTCGAACTTGCCACAACTTTGGTCATGAGGGCAAAAACACCATAAGGTGTAAGCGTCATCACTAAACGAACAAGCTTCATTACCCAAGACTGTAACGTCTGAATTGCAGTCAGAATACGCTGGCCTTTCTCTGCATCATCTTTCATTAGATTAAGCGCTGCTATCCCTAAAAAAACAGCAAAAATAACTACACTAATAATTGAAGTTGGGTTTGCACCCGTTAATTCAGCAAATGGATTACTTGGAATAAAGGAAAGAATAAATTGCGGTACACTTAAATCAGTAACTTTGCCGACATAATCTGTATTAATGGCAGTTAAGCGTGCAGTTTCAGCAGCGCCTTGCACTAAACCCTTCGCCGTTAAGCCAAATAGGTTAGTAACAAATACACCTACGAGTGCAGCAATCAGCGTTGTAAATAGTAAAGTACCGATCGTATAAAAACTGATTTTGCCTAAAGATGAGGCTTGGTGTAATTTTGCAACCGCTCCCAAAATAGACACAAATACCAAAGGCATAACGACCATTTGTAAAAGTTTTACATAGCCGTTTCCAACGATATTAAACCAGCTAATAGATTCAGCAAGAATCGGATGGCCACCGCCATAAATCAAATGTAGTCCTAAACCAAACACCACACCTAGAACTAAGCCAGCCAGAACTTTTTTCGATAAGCTCCAGTCTGTTTTACGTGTTTGGGCGAGTAAAAATATTAACCCGACAAAAACCACAATATTGATGATTAAGGGTATATTCATTCCCAAACTCCAAATTATTGCTTGTGTCATCTTTTAAGGGGGCATATTTGACCATAGCCGGTCTATATAAACTACCCTTTTCAACAATTTTATAGCATCAAGATGATTACAAACTTGCGTGAGAATATAAAATGACTTTTAAATACATATATATCACTTTTAATTTATAAATTAAGTGAGATATTTATGCATAAAAAATAGCCTCTACTTAAGCAACCTTTAATTCAAATTGTTGCTCAATAAAATGAATAAATTGCTTTAAATTGGTTCCCCATGTTTCTGGTAACTGAGCAACTAAATATGTAGTAAAAAAAGCAGACTCCGTATTTAAGTCAAAACAATTGACTGAAACTTTATCTGCAACTTTTGTGAGATATGATTTCGGTAATAAAGCAAAACCAACACCCAACTCTACACAGCTCACGATACCGTCAAGGCTTCCCATTTCCATAATTTGCGAAGGTGGAATACTAAAGTCATTCAAGAAAAGCTCTATGGCATGTCGATATGAACAACCTTGTCGAAATGCAATAAATCTGGTCTTTGCAAGGGTTGCCTTGTCTGGAAAACTCTGTTGTTGCTTAGGGCAAACCAAAACCAGCTCTTCATGCCATACAGGAAAACTATATAACTCAGGAATTAAATGTTTAGATGCCACAAAAGCACAGTCCAATTCCCCCTGATGCACCGCATTTAATAAATAACGGGTCGGATGAGTCTGAAGCTCAATAGGCAAAGTAGGATATTGCTGCATAGATTGATTGAGCAACTGTGGCAAACGTATTGCTGCGGTCGTTTCCATGCTGCCCAAGCGAATGGTTTCATTCGGGTCAATATCACCTTCTTGAAAGATCTTTTTAGCTTTGTTATGCAGTGCAGTCATTTGAACAGCGTAACTATGTAGCTGTTGTCCGGCATTCGTTAAAGTCACAGGATTATTACGATTGAATAAAATAACCCCTAACTCTTCTTCAAGTTTTTTTATATGGCTCGTGATATTCGATTGAACCGTATACATTTTTTGTGCAGCCAATGAAAAACTTCCACTCTCTGCAACCGCTAAAAAAAACTCTAGAGACTTAAGCAACATTTCACTATCTCAAAATAAGATAATTACTATCATATTAAATCATTTTTAATGATTGATAAACTCGCTTTTAATAATAAAAAAATTGAGCATCTTCTCATGTCTACGTTTTATCGAATGAGCTTAATTGTCTTTTTGGCAACTTGTTTGGGAATTGGTGTTTTTAGATTTTCCTATACTGCGCTTATGCCCATCATGATCGAGCAGTACCACTGGACCCATGATTTTGCCAGTTATTTAGGCAGCGCAAATTTATTGGGATATCTCATAGGTGCCTTATTAGCGCTATTGAGTATTAAAGAAAAGTACATTCCATCCATGATCGTACTTTCAACTATAGCTGGCAGCCTCAGCCTACTATGCTGTTCATTCATGGATATGCCTTTGGTGTGGTTCATTTTCTGGCGCACCATTTCAGGTATTGCAGGCGGCTTACTTATGATTCTAGCGCCTAGCTTTGCCATGAAATACATTCCCACCACGCAAAGATTAAAAGTTAACTTTTTAGGATTTAGCGGAATTGGTATGGGTGTGTTATCTGCCACCATTATTATTCCCCTACTTAAAAATATGCCCGTGCATTATGTTTGGGATATTTTTGCAGGTATTTCTCTATTAGGAAGCTTAACTCTTTATCGCTTATTAAGTAGCAATACTGCCCAGATGATTAAGCCACCATCTACTACTCTACCAGCCTCACAAAAATCACGTTTAGGCCTTGTCATTATTATTGCCTATATGTGTAGTGCCTTTGCCTATATTCCACATTCTTTGTTTTGGATGGATTATTTATCTGGAACTCTGCATTTCCCCTTACAGCAAAGGAATTTATTTTGGGTTCTCTACGGAGTGGGAAGCTGCATTGGTGCATTTGTCGCTTATTGCTTAAGCCGAATAGTGGGATATATACAGGCCATTAAATGGCTCTATGGCATTTACTGCCTAGCCGTTGTTTTACCTTTCCTTTCACAGACCACTTCTTTACTCGCCTTGTCTTCACTTTTGACAGGCTTACTGACTCCCGCAACCGTATTTATTAGTTCTTATAGTCTGCTACAGATTTATGAACAACGTTACCAAAAGCTTTGGAGTCTTGCCACCATTGGGTTTGCTAGCACTCAGCTTTTAGGTGGGGTGGTCATTAGTACTTTGCATCATTTGCATTGGTCTTATGCCCATCTCTTTCTTTTGGGTGGAATCGTTCTTCTTTTTGCGGTTTGCCTTTTATTTCCTGTACGCCCTTCTTTCACCTCAACTCTCGGAGAAACCAAATCGTGAAAACTCTGCTCTTTCCTTTATTTCTAGTTGCTTTCGTTCTTGTTATCCAAGCCCTAGACCAGAGTTATCAAAAGAAAATTGGCTTTATTAAAACTCCGAAACATCCTGAATTTATGCAATAAAAAAAGCCCCCCGATATGTCAGGGGTTTTCTCATTTAATTAATACTCAAGCCTTAATATGATCTGCAAAAACTGTCAGAAGATAATAATCAAACAGACTCTCTCTATCATCAATATAATTAGGGCTTAACAACTGAGTCATGGCACCATCTATAATAAATAAAAATAGATGTGCTTCTTGATAAGTCACGGTTTTTTTATATGTAGACATGAGCTGATAAATCGTATTTACAAACCATGTTCTATATTTTTTCACGACTTCATAAGCAATTGGATAGGCTAATTTAATCTCTATAATGGCTTTAAAAATTAAATGATATGAGCTTCTCACATCTACATGTAAATAGAAAATTTTCTTAAGCTTATCAATTAAGCTTAAGTTTCCCGCCTGTTCTAAAATAAACTCTATTTTCTCCATTAACTGGTTTTTATGTACAACCAAACATATTTCAACCAGTTTTTCTTTAGATTCAAAATATTGATACAAAGTCATTTTAGCTACTTTTGATTCTCTAACAATCGTATCAACACCAACGTTAGTAAAACCATGCTCACCAAACAACAAACTAGAAGTTTCAAGCAACTTTCTTGCTTTCCCACCTACTTTTAAATCAAGCATAAATTATTATTCCAATCATTGTTATTTTAAAGTTCAAGATATAATTTTTAAAATATATACAGCTTATAAAATAAAGGCATAAAAAACACCTTCAAGATTATATTATCAAACATATCTCGAATATAAATACTAAATGTAATTTTTAAACGCAATAACCTAAAAATTAAAACCTTTAAAAGATTAAAAATTTAAAGAAAATAATAAACCTGAAGAGGAATAGGTATTTTGGTCAAGGCGACCAATAAACGAATTTTTAAGAACATGACAACCTCCAATACTCACAATTGGATTCTGCCAAGATATAAATTATGGTGGCAGAACGGAAGAAGGTTGACGGACTAGCATATAGTCAAACTAGCACACCCGAAGGTGTCCCTCTCCCGTCCTACCGCTACGGGAGGGAACGGGTGGCACACCACACAAAACAATTCCTCAGATGAAGAAAGCTCTGATGCGGGACTATATTAGCAGACCGTCAAGACTGCCTGACAATGTGTGTCAGGATTGCAAGAATAATATTTGGTTAAACGGCTGTCAATAAACTATACATATTAAATGTAAAAAAATTAGACAGTAAATAAATACTTAATAATCTAAATATTTGGAAATTCGCCGTATATATATTGATCTTTGGTTTGAAAAAACACGTCAAAACTCTGGCTCACAAGGAAATCTTGCTGACTTTTCTTTTTAAAGATAGGGGCTAAATGTTCAATATAATAATTAACCCATTCATCATTATTTTTAAAAAATGACCTATCTTTTAAACCACCATATAACTCCTTTAAATTCATACTTATAATTTCGATCTTTGGATCAAACATCCAAACGGTTATATCCATTTTATCGGCCGCAGTTACTTGGTATTTCTCATTTTGATCGAACGATTCAACCCTATAAAGTTGAGCGCCATTCTCGGTATATGTCGAATACATCAGTTTAGTATGAGCTACTTGATAATACTCTGTACCTATTTCAAACTCTCTTAATTTCCTAGAAATATCTAAACAATCTGCAAAATAATGATGGGGTAATTTTTTAAAATTATTAAATAATCTAACTGCATTACTAATTACATAATATTCACCTGTACCTGTAACAATGCCATTTTCCCATGAATGAATTTTAGAAATATTTTCTTTTGAAAAAGTTAAAGTATCATCTTCTAAAATAGTAGCTGTTTTATTATCAGATGCAACGATAATGCTATCGTTAAGTTGTATTGCCACAATAAAAGTCATAATTTTGTAGAATAAAATATAATTAAATAATATAATTATTTTGATTATAAGTTAATTTTAAATCTTTTTAATAAAATAATAGGTAAATTATGGCTGGTGGTTCCCAGATTATTATCAATAAAAATGGTATTACCATTATTACGCCTTCAAAGTTTGAAGTTAAAGCGGGTCAGCATCTTTTTAAGTCTGGCGAGCAAGTAAAAATGCTCAACCATGCACTCCCCCAACCCATCTGTGTTGAATGCCTGATGAAAGCGGCAAAACAAGGCGTAGGGATTGTAAGAAGATGAGTTTTAATAACCAGAATTTAGCGAGTTTTATTGCCAATCATCATAAAGATAGCCAATTATTTTTGCTTGTCGATGGCGCTCAAATCGACCACGACCAGTTATCAAGCATTGAACAAACTTATGGCAATTGCATCTATTTATTTAAAGGCACTTATGAAGAAGAAGCCTACACCTATGGCCCAATTTTGTTTGAGTTAAATCTGCTAAACCCAGAACACATTGAAAACCACATTCAGCTTATGAAGTCGAAAGATTCTATGATCTTGATTAAAAGTCAGCTTGATACTCAAAGACTGAAAAACAAATTGCTTGAAAAACTCTATATAGAGCTTGAGGACGGCGGCATCGGCATACTTCGATACTACGACCCACGTGTTTTAAACCGCCTGACCCTTATTTTTAGCCCAGAGCAAAAACAACAACTGTTAGAGGGTTTTGAGTCTATTTATTTTGCGCTTAACCAAAAAAGCTATGAGCTAAAAAACTATGATTAAGTTAGACCCAAAGCAAATAGAAAGTTTAGAAAAAGTCCAAGACAGACAAGAGCTATGCGAAAAAATTTATAGCTACCTGTTGGAACATAAAACCTCTTTTAGTGCCTATCAGGTCAATTATGACCAGCTAAAAGCAGACATTTATGCAAGCTTTGATTTGTTGGTCTCACTAGTTTTGACAGACAACGAAGTGATTTCACAGCTCATTGTGTGGAACACGATTATGAGAAAAGGTGTTCTTAATGATCATGGCATTCAAGACTTTGTTAGAGGCTCAAATGCGCGTGGCAAAGACCTGTTATCGACATTGGAATATTACGAATTGAAGAAGGATAACTAACATGTGGGGAATCGTGTTACGTGGACTCGCCACCGCTGGCGCAAGAGTTGCAGCCCCTGCTGCGGGTGAAGTGATTGGCGTACAAGGTGGCAGAGTCATTGCGACCGAAACAGCCAAAGGCATGGCGACCATTGTGTTAGCCAAAGAAGTCGCCAAAGACATCACCCAGCAACAACGCTGTAATAAATGCGAGCCTTATCAAAGAGGCAATAAACATCAATTAGAGCGTCCAATGGGTAATGAAATTAACACCCAATATCAGCTTAAAATCGCCAATTTATCGAGCTTTCCTTTAACCTTTAAAGCTTCACCACCATTCATTAAAGCAGGAAATAAAAAGGCAACGACCATAATTCAAGAATGGAATGTTGCTGGTGTTTCGTTTGATGGTTTATGGCCGATGGAATGTATTCTGGTCGAAGCAAAAGGACGGTATGCGCAGTTCTTGCAAGGCAAACCTGATTTTTTGAAAAAAAATATTTTTGATAAAATGCGAAATGAAGCAATAAGCCAAAAAACTGTTAAAGATAGTTTCAAAACTGCAAAGCTTTCTTGGTATTTTTATGAACAGGAAACAAAAATACATTTTGATCGATTCACGCGAAACATCGTTAATACAATTTTTATGCCTTTATGATAATAGGATTTTAAAATGAGAGAATTTTTTCTTAGCACACGTATTTCTAAAGTCCTTGGTAATTCTGACCATGAAATTGACGAACAGATAGAAAAAGTTGAACAAATAATTACTGAGCTTTCTGTAATCGATCCTATTTTTGAGAATTGGTACATAAATAATCCTGTTGGTTCTAAGCCCCCTTATGATTACCCTTTCCCTTCTGAAAAAGCCCATAACTACCTTTTAAACCTTAGAAAAAAAGATATAAATTCTAGTTTTCTCTTGTGGAATGGATCCTTAGAGTCTGAAAACTTTGCTGGATTTATGTTCGACCGAACAGGATTGGTAATGGACTTTAAAAAGGCTTTAAACTTAGATCAAATGATTCAACTGTTTAAAGCTATTTTGAAATATCCGAAGTGTGAATATGTTTATATTAATACTGATTTCTTTAATGAGATAAATATTTATCCTCATAGAGCTGAAACGACTTCTATTTGTTATGTTCCTGTTGAGGTTGCAGCTGATTACCTACCGCATCTTTTTAAAAAGATCGAAATTGAAAATGAATATAACAAAGGCACTATTCTTGTTTTTGCTGAAAATTGGTCAGATGAAACTGACGAATTAAAGAAAATCGTTCAAGAGAACTCCATTGCGCTCATTGAGCTAGGCGTTATTCCTGAAGCAGGATTACCAGATGGCTTTTTTAATGAGTAATCCATAAATATAGTGATAGCTGGGGTACAAAGCGTACCCCTGTTTTTATAGAAAAATAACAACAAAGAATTCCCTACCATGAGATGAGCAAGTTTCATTCATCACAACAATTTTTATGTCTTTATAAAGTAGGATAGTTAAATGAGCGAGTTTGTTCTTAGTACACGTCTACCTAAAGTGTTAGGTACGTCTACTTCAGATATTGAAACCCAATTAAAAATACTAGACAAAATAGTTAAAGAAATTTCTGTTATTGATCCTATTTTTGCTCATTGGTATATCAATAATTATGATGAGACAGCACCCAAAGCGCCTTTGGTTTATACGATCCCTTCAGATAAAGGTTATAAATATCTCTTTGATAAGAAAAGTGCTGACAAATTTGAAAGCTTTTCATTATGGAATGGCATAGAAGAAAATATTGATTTTGCCAGTATAAATTTGAGGAACATAGGCTTCATAATGGAATTTGAAAAGATCTTAACTGCCGATCAAATTGTTCAAATTTTTGAAGTACTTTTAAAATATCTTAAAATTGACTATTTATATGTAAATTATGAATTTTTTAGAGATATTAATGTGTTTGAACATCGTTTACCTACGACCTCAATTTGCTATGTCTCTTTAAATGTTGCCGTGGACTATTTGCCTCATCTTTATAAAAAGGTGGATGTAGATAACCAATATAACAAAGGTACTATTCTGGTGTTTGATGAAAACTGGGCCGATGAAACCGAAGAATTAAAGAAAATAGTTCAGGAAAATTCTATTGCTTTAATAGAGGTTGGTGCAATACCCGAAGCCCTGATACCTGATTCTTTTTTTGAATAAACAATAGATATATGGGGTACAAAACGTGCCCCCCCTGTTTCATCGAAAATAAAAGCAAAAAATAATCGTTAGATAAACCAATATCACTTATCACAACAATTTTATGCCTTTATAAAAATAGGATTTTTAAATGACTCAATTTTTTTTAAGTACTCGTATATCAAAAATTTTAGGTACATCTGATCATGAAATTATAGATCAATTAGAAAAGGTTGAGCAGATTATCAATGAGCTTTCAGATATAGACCCGATTTTTAAAAATTGGTATGTTAACAATGCTACAAGTTCAAAACCACCATTAGACTATCCATTCCCTTCTGAAAAGGCGAAAAATTACTTATTTAAACTTAGAAAAACTAACTTAGATTCAAGCTTTTTATTATGGAATGGTTTACAAGAAGACAAACAGTTTACTAGCTTCCGCTTTGATAGATTGGGCTTAATTTTTTCATTTAGTAAAGTTTTAAAAACTGAACAAATGATCCAGCTTTTTACAGTTTTACTTAAATATCCTAAATATGATTATGTATACCTTAATACTGATTTTTTTAGTGATATAAGCGTATTCCCTCATCGACGTGAAATCACTTCTATTTGTTATGTATCTGTAAAAATTGAAGATAACTATTTACCTCATCTTTACCAAAAAATTGAAGTTGAGAATAATTTGAATCAAGGCACTATATTAGTATTTGATGAAAATTGGGCAGATGAAACAGACGAATTAAAGAAATTAGTTCAAGAGAACTCGATTGCCCTCATTGAGTTGGGAGTTATTCCTGAAGCGGGTTTACCAGACGGATTTTTTAATGAGTAATTAAAAAGGCCCCTTTAAGGGCCTTTTTTAGTAAAACTATAAATTTACTAAAGTTTAGTTAGTCTTTTAAGGAATAACCATTAATGCTCTTATCGTATTGCGATCCACATGCCTCACCATATTGATTTTGGCAGCCCTGCTGTTTATGTTGGAATGTTTTTGTTCCCATGCAGTATGCATATCTATCAACGCCACGATCGAACTTGCCTTTCAGATCTGCACAAAGTTCTTCACGAGCTTTTTGGTTTTCTTGTTGTTTTCTACCACCAATCTGTTCCATAGTCTCGAATTCAAATTTGATTTTATTATTTTTGTCAGTAATGGTATTTGGGGAAAAATCATAAGAACTAAATAATTTCTTATCTATTTTACTTTGGGCACAACCATTTACTCCAAAAGCTGGAGCCATAATGTTATGCATAACTTGCTCTTGTGAAATTGTATGATGAGAGGAAGTATCATATTCAAAAAATTTAGTCGTATAACCTTCTTTATCTTTTGTACCACTTTGATTTGAAGAAGGTTTGAAACCTATCTCTTTAGCACATTGATCTATCGCATTATGAGCTTCATTTGCTGAAGCAGCCGCACTAAACGTTAAGCATAATGTACTTAGGAGAATACCTGTTAAAAACTTCATTAAATTTTTCCTTTGTTAATTATTAAAAGTGTATGTGTCTCTTGTTTTAGTAGAACTCTGTATTTACTTAGAATTAACTGACTCAGGCAATTGGGAGAGTTAGCAATATATACAGAAGGTTCTGTATTAAGCGTAATGATGTGGAAAAATTCTATCAAGACAGAATATGACAAAATAAATTCTAAAAATAATGAGAAATAAATAGTCTTTCTCTATCGTCCTCATTGGGCATTTGCAAAGAAATTTGTTAAAGATCATTTAAATGAATTAATGGCATAAACCTCATAGCAACTACTATTTTAAGTCTTACCAAGAATGCCTAGCTGATAAAAAATGTCATATTATGACTATGTAGAGTGTTATTTTCTGATCTATATTCAATAACAATCTATAAAAAATACTTCTAAATAATAAAAAGCCCTCAACCGAGGGCTTTCTTATGCAAAATTTATTTAATCTTCCATGTGTTTGATAATCGCATTACCAAATTCAGAACAACGTAACAAGGTTGCACCCGGCATTAGGCGTTCAAAATCGTAAGTTACGGTTTTAGCTGCAATCGCTCCAGCAATTCCTTTAATGATCAGGTCAGCAGCTTCTGTCCAGCCCATATCACGTAGCATCATTTCCGCAGACAAAATAATAGAACCCGGGTTTACTTTATCTTGACCAGCATATTTAGGTGCAGTGCCATGAGTTGCTTCATAAACTGCAATTGCACCACCAATATTTGCACCCGGTGCAATACCAATACCGCCTACTTCTGCTGCCAGCGCATCGGAAATATAGTCCCCATTTAAATTAAGGGTTGCAATAACAGAGTAATCAGCTGGACGCATTAGGATCTGTTGTAAAAACGCATCTGCAATTACATCTTTAATAATGATGTCTTTACCAGTTCTTGGGTTTTTAATTTTAACCCATGGACCGCCATCAATCAGTTCACCGCCAAAACGATCGAGCGCCAATTCATAGCCCCACTCCTTGAATGCCCCTTCGGTGTATTTCATAATATTGCCCTTGTGAACAAGGGTTACCGAAGGCTTGTCATTTTCAATTGCAAACTGAATGGCTTTACGGACTAAACGCTGTGAACCTTCTTTCGATACAGGTTTAATTCCAATACCACAGCCTTCTGGGAAACGGATTTTTGTGACACCCATTTCTTCTTGAAGAAACTTAATCACTTTTTTAGCTTCTTCAGAATCGGCTTTCCATTCAATGCCTGCATAGATATCTTCCGAGTTCTCACGGAAAATCACCATATCCGTTAATTCTGGGTGCTGAACAGGTGAAGGAACACCTTTAAACCAACGCACTGGACGTACGCAAACATATAAATCTAATTCTTGGCGTAAGGCAACGTTGAGTGAACGAATACCTCCACCCACTGGAGTCGTTAACGGACCTTTGATTGATACAACGAATTCACGAAGTGCTTCGAAAGTTTCTTCCGGCATGTAGTTGCCATAAATTTTATTGGCTTTTTCGCCACAATACACTTCCATCCATTCGATCGAGCGTTTGCCACCGTAAGCTTTTAAAATAGCAGCATCTACGACTGCTTTCATGGTTGGAGTAATATCTACACCAATACCATCACCCTCAATAAAAGGAATAATTGGATGATTTGGTACGTTCAGTGACAGGTCCGCATTTACTTTGATTTTGTCGCCATCTGCAGGAACCACAATCTTCTGATAACCCATTGTGTGAATTCTCCCTTTTATAATACTTAATTAACTAAAAATAATTATCGATACACAATACTTTCAACTCTTCTTAACGCATAATAGCTTAATTGAATTTAATCATTTTTGGGATTTATATGAGAAATAATAAAATTTCTCACTTAAATAAACCTCAATGTTTTCTCTAGTTATTTGAAAGAAGAAGCCATTTTTTATGAAAATTGTCATTCTCAACAAGCCTTATGACGTTCTCTCCCAGTTTCGTAAAGACGAAGCGCATATGACCGTCTCTGACTTTGTTGATGACCCGACTTTGCGTTTGGCAGGCCGTCTTGACATGGACTCTGAGGGTTTAGTTTTTTTAACCGATCATGGTGGTCTGAATCAGTTCATTACCAATCCTGCGAATAAAAAATACAAAACGTATTTAGTTCAAGTTGATGGTGATGTAACTGAAGAAGCGCTTGAGCAGCTTCGTAAAGGTGTAGAACTGAATGATGGTATGACGCTTCCTGCTACCGCCATTAAAGTAAGTGAACCAGAATGGTTATGGGAACGTAACCCACCTGTACGTTTTCGTGCAAATATTCCAACATCTTGGATTGAAATTTCAATTTGCGAAGGTCGTAACCGTCAAGTTCGTCGTATGACTTCTGCGGTAGGTTTTCCAACTTTACGTTTAATTCGTACTAAAATTGGTTCAATTGATTTAGTTCAACTCGGTTTAAAACCTGGTGATGTTAAAGAAATTGAGCCTTTGCTTTACCCTGACTTTAAAGATGTACCTGCTGAAGAGCCTTATCGTTCACGTTCATACGTGAAAAAACCAGGTGGCACTGGTGGTAAACCAATGGTTCGTAAAAACAAAGATGGTTCTACGAAGAAGTCGGGTACAAAACGTATCTGGCAGATGGATGAAGGTGAAAAACCACGTCGTAAAACGAATGGTACAACTCGTCCAAATGCTAAAGCACCACGTGGTCGTGGCCGCAATGATCGATAAGATTTAAATTTTCAAAGCTCACTTCGGTGGGCTTTTTTAAAGCCATTTATTTTTATAAAAATAAAAAAGCCGATGTTTATACACCGGCTTTTGAGCTATTCACTAACGAGTTAGTAATTAAGCACCAACAGTTGCAAGAGCTGCATTAAATGTAGCACTTGGACGCATTACAGCATCTACTTTTGCTTTATCAATTGCATAGTAACCACCGATGTCAGCTGGTTTACCTTGTACTTGAGCAAGTTCAGCAACAATTTTCGGTTCTTCTTGAGCTAAAGTTTTTGCAAGTGAAGCAAATTTAGCTTTTAACTCAGCATCTTCGTTCTGTGCAGCAAGTGCTTCTGCCCAGTAAAGTGACAAGTAGAAATGGCTACCACGGTTGTCAATCTCACCTGTACGGCGTGATGGAGACTTACCATTATCAAGTAACTTGTCAGTCGCTTCATCAAGAGTCTTCGCAAGTAACTTAGCACGAGCATTATTTTCTTTAATGCCCATTTCTTCTAAAGAAGCTGCTAGAGCAAGGAACTCACCAAGCGAATCCCAACGTAAGTGGTTTTCTTCAACAAGCTGTTGTACGTGTTTTGGCGCTGAACCACCTGCACCAGTCTCGTACATACCACCACCCGCCATAAGCGGAACGATAGATAACATTTTCGCAGAAGTACCAAGTTCCATAATTGGGAACAAGTCAGTTAAGTAATCACGTAAGATGTTACCAGTCACAGAAATAGTGTCTAGACCACGTACTACACGCTCAAGTGTGTAACGCATTGCACGAACTTGAGACATAATCTGGATATCAAGGCCAGTCGTGTCATGATCTTTTAAATACGTTTGTACTTTCTTGATCAATTCATTTTCGTGTGGACGGTACGGGTCAAGCCAGAAGATCGCAGGCATGCCTGAGTTACGTGCACGAGTTACTGCAAGTTTTACCCAGTCACGAATCGGAGCATCTTTAACCTGACACATACGCCAGATATCGCCTTGTTCAACATTTTGAGTCAATAACACTTCACCAGTGTCAAGATCGGTAATGTTTGCAATACCAGCTTCTGAAATTTCAAAAGTCTTGTCGTGAGAACCGTATTCTTCAGCTTTTTGAGCCATCAAACCAACGTTCGGTACAGTACCCATAGTCTTCGGATCGAAGTTACCATGCCACTTACAGAAGTTGATCATTTCTTGGTAAATACGAGCAAATGTTGATTCTGGCATAACAGCTTTAGCATCATATTGCTTACCATCAGCACCCCACATTTTACCACCAGCACGGATCATAGCTGGCATAGAAGCGTCAACGATGATGTCGTTTGGTGAATGGAAGTTAGTGATGCCTTTTGCCGAGTCAACCATTGCAAGCGCAGGACGGTGTTCTTGACAAGCATGTAAGTCTTCAATGATTTCTTCACGTAATGACGTTGGAAGAGTTTCGATTTTCTCGTATAACCCAGCCATACCGTTATTGACGTTAATACCTAATTCGTCAAATAACTTACCGTGTTTTTCGAAAGCTTCTTTGTAGTAAATTTTCACACAGTGACCGAAAACGATCGGATGTGAAACTTTCATCATTGTCGCTTTTACGTGTAGAGAGAATAAAATTCCCGCTTCTTTACAATCATCAAGTTCTTTTTCATAGAAATCACAAAGTGCTTTCTTGCTCATGAACATTGAATCAATGATTTCGCCGTCTTGAAGCGCAACTTTTGGCTTAAGAACAATGCTCTTACCACTGGTCGTGATAAGTTCCATTTTCACATTACGTGCACGGTCAAGAGTCATTGATTTTTCACCATGGTAGAAGTCACCTTCTTCCATATGTGAAACATGAGTTTGTGACCACTGTTTCCACTCGCTCATTGAATGAGGGTGTTTTTTTGCGTAATTTTTAACTGCTGCTGGAGCACGACGGTCAGAGTTACCTTCACGAAGGACAGGGTTTACTGCTGAACCAAGGCACTTACCATAACGAGCTTTGATTGATTTTTCTTCTTCAGTTGCAGGATTTTCCGGATAATCAGGAATTGCATAACCTTTTGATTGAAGCTCTTTGATACATGCAGTTAATTGCGCAACAGACGCACTGATATTCGGGAGTTTGATAATGTTAGTATCTGGATCTTGTGTAAGACGACCAAGCTCTGCAAGGTTGTCGGATACCTTTTGCTCTTCACTTAGGTATTCAGCGAATTCTGCGAGCACACGTGCAGCTACAGAGATGTCACTTTTAATAATCTCGATGCCAGCTGGCTTAGTAAAGGTCTCAATGATCGGCAGTAGCGAATAGGTCGCCAATAGTGGCGCCTCGTCAGTCAGTGTGTAAATAATAGTTGACTTTTCACCAGCCATATATAGCCCCTTCCGTTTGATTGAGTGTTGAGGACCGAGCTTTTGGCCCAGTGCCTACGAACCGATATGCTTAAATAAAACCCTGAGAGTATCGGCTCTCATTGCCTTCCAGTCAACGAAATATCCAGTGATAACGACATTTCGTAGCGAAATAATACATAATTCAAATATATAGATAATTTTCTGATATCTAAGTCATTGTAATACGCACATTCAGATCACTTTTCAGGCATTAAACATCATTAAATTACATGAGATATCTTTCAGTGTTCTGACAATTATTATACTTTTCATTCAAAATAAACTCAAAGGCAAAACAGATTTCGCCATCTGGAAGTACTTAAAAGTAAAAACCGATGTGCAAAACATCGGTTTTTTATAAACTATTTAGCTTTAATCTAAGCTTTTAACCATTTTTCAGTTTTAGCTTGATCTTCAACGATGAGTTCAACTTCAGTTAAATCAGATGTAGCAAAATCAACTTCAAAAGATATTAACTCATCACGACGGAAAGCAAAGACAGTATAAGTGCCCCCCTGTTTTGCATACTTCTCGATAAGCTTAGTGGATGCTTTTAAACCATCAATTGCAATAATCACATCATTGGCAGAAATACCTGCTTTAGCTCCAGCGCTCTCACGGCGGGCACTTTGCACAAGTACACCTTCGGGCTTATCGGCAAGTTTTAAGCCTAATGGCAAAGATTTGTCGGTTTTAACTCGATAGCTTAAGCCAAACTCAGGAAGCAATTGATCAAGCGGTAATTCATCAGTCGTATTAATCAGATGATTAATTTGTTCAATCCAACTATCACCCGTCAGTTCTTTACATAAATCAAAAATGGTTCTTTCGTTTACTTGCATACCATTTTGAGTATTTTCATATAATCGACGCATTAAAGCATCAAGACTAGAACCACGTAGACGTAAACCTAAATCAAGGCACAACGCAACTAAAGCACCCTTATTGTAGTAACTAGTACCCGCGTTATTTGAGTTTTCATCTTGACGATAAAATTTAATCCAAGCATCAAAACTTGATTCAGCCACTGTTTGAACAAAACGGCCTGGGTTTTGTAAATAGCGATCAATTTGTGTTTTGAGTAAATCAAGATAAGACTTCTGAGAAATTACGCCACTACGCAATAAAATCAGGTCGTCATAATATGAAGTAAAGCCTTCAAATATCCAAAGTAAAGAGGTGTAGCCTTCTTGGTGCAAATTATAATTTGCAAAGTTTTCTGGACGGATAAACTTTACTAACCATGAATGAAAATATTCATGACTACATAAGCCTAAAAAGCGTTGATAATCTTTAGAAGGTTCAGTTGGTTCATTCGATTTTGGAAAATCGTCACGCGGTG
Organism: Acinetobacter sp. 161(2023); assembly: GCF_037027805.1. Taxonomy (NCBI): domain Bacteria; kingdom Pseudomonadati; phylum Pseudomonadota; class Gammaproteobacteria; order Moraxellales; family Moraxellaceae; genus Acinetobacter; species Acinetobacter sp. 161(2023). The sequence continues at coordinate 32,362 of NZ_JAZEYD010000006.1, forward strand.
TAATCAGACTTGTACTATTACAATGCTCTAATCCACCATACGTACTCCCTGTTGCCATCGTCATGAAGGTATAGTTCTTAAATGGTGCAGAACCAAACATATTTATTTCAGCTGCACAAATCTTTTCAATGTCAGCTTTTAAGCGATCAACATTGGCATTATGAGGGCCAGAAATTACAAACTCATGTTCAATGCCATGTGTTTCAAAACCAAAGCGCGTTTGATCAGCCAGTTCAAATGGACTATCAATCAGTTGATCATAATGATCGGCTTTTAAAGTAAAGCGACCTTTAACTAGACTTTTTGAAGCCAAGCCCGTTGCTAACTGAAAATGCTTTAATTCATCTGGTAAGAAAACTTCGATTTCACACGCAGACTGTTCTTGGCCTTCTAAAGCCAAACACACACACGCCGGATTAATATATAGGCGGGTCTGATCGACATATGCACCACGTACAGACAAATCATATGCATACACATCATATTCAATTGTCATTAATTCGTGATCTGTATTAAATAAACGCCAACGATTCTTGCTCGTTTTTTTAATATCCAACATACGTCCAGCTTCATCGTAAGCTTTAACGGATTCAATATGTTTTGAGAACTCTCGAATTAGATAACTACCCGGAATCCACGTTGGCAACCAAAGTTCCTGATTCGGATTGGCTAAAAAACGAATTGTTACGTGAACAAGGTGCTGTTTGTAATCATCGAATTCGATTTGATAATGCAACATAAATTCTTCAATTTAAAATTAGAACGGTTTCACATTAGATTATCACTTTTTTGTATCGACTTGCGTAGATGTATTTTTTGGCAACAATTCCTACTAGCCTTCCACTAAAAAAAGGCATAGCATGCTGTGCATCTGTGTCCCGTATTTGCCAGTAAAAGTTAAGGTCATCCGTGAAATTTTTTCTATCTCTTTTTACCCTCTTCAGTATTTTCTGCACTACCCTAACCAATGCTGCGTTACTCAATATTGCACCTGAAAGTGTTGAAGCCGCTGCATGGACTATTGTAGATACTCAATCGGGTCAAATCATTGCCGAGCACAATAGCCATGTGCAACGCGCACCAGCATCTTTAACCAAAATGATGGTTGCCTATATTGCTTTAAAAGAGATTAAAGCTGGAAAGCTGAAAAAAGAAGAAATCATTACTGCAACACCGGTGGTAAGTGTCGTGCAGTGGGATGAATCACAAATGTATCTTAAAGCTGGTGAACAAATTTCAGTTGATCAGTTATTGGCAGGTTTAATTGTTATGTCTGCGAATGATGCAGCCGTGACTTTAGCTGAAAAAATTTCTGGTGATGTTCCTCACTTTGTGCAACGTATGAATCAGGAAGCGCAAGCTTTGGGTATGAAAGATACTCATTTTAGTAATCCTCCCGGAATTACGATGCCTGATCATTACACTACGGCTCATGATTTAAGCTTATTAGGTCAGGCTGTAATTAAAGAAACGCCTGAATATTTGCATTATTCAAAAATGCCAAGCTTTAGCTATAACCAACGTTTTCACCATGCGACTAACCTCGCTTTGAAATATGACCCATCTGTTGACGGTCTAAAAACGGGTTACACTAAAGCAGCGGGTTATAATTTGGCATTAACAGCTTCACGCCCATCATTTTCATCTGACTTAGCTCAAAGACGTTTATTGGTCATTGTTTTAGGCACACCGAGTGCAGTAAAACGTGCTGAGATTGCAGATAAATTAATGAATCTTGCTTATACTTATACGCGTGATGAAGTGATTATTCCTGAGCAAAAATTAATTGCCGAGCTGCCTGTTGTAAAGTCGACATTAAAGATGTTTAAGGTAGCAACAAAGCAACCTACGATTGTAACGACTTCTTTGTATGCTGACCCAGCACCAATTGACTTAAATAATTTTGATAATGTCACTCAGCGCGTTCAAGTACTAGATAGTAACCTGCAACCAAAGGTTATTGCTCCACTCGAAAAGACTCAAACACGTGTAAACATTGAACTCAATGAAAAACAGTTAACTGCCCCATTAATGAAAGTCATGAGTTTGGCAACAGTATCTATTTATCAAAACAACCAGCTTATCCGTAGTCTTCAAATTGAAGATAAGGTACATATTGAAGAAGCCAACATTTTCCAAAAAATCGCAATGTGGTTTTCTAGCCTCTTCTCTATTTTTTCATCGAGTGAACATAGTGCCGCAAAACTCTACCCTGTAGATTCGCACTAAAAACATCAAATTGTGCACAGATGCACAATAAATTTTATAAAAAAAAGATGGCATAATTCAGCCATCTTTTTTTATAGAAAAATAATTAGGTGATAAAAATGGCCCAAAATTTACATCATATTGTAATTGTCGGTGGTGGCGCTGGTGGTTTAGAGCTTGCCACACAACTCGGTGAAACTTTTGGGAAAAGTGGTAAAGCTAAGATTACATTAATCGATCAAAACCTAACGCATATCTGGAAACCCCTACTTCATGAAATTGCTGCTGGTTCTTTAAATCCCCACGAAGAACAAACTAACTATTTTGCCCATGCAGAAAAACATCATTACGAATTTGTGCTCGGAACATTAGTTGGAGTTCATAAAGATAAAAAGTTAATTGAGTTAATTCCTCCTCAAGTTTCTAAGGATCAACAGACTCATCCGCAAGAACTAAGTTATGACACGCTTATTTTAGCGCTTGGTTCAGTATCAAATGACTTTAATACCACGGGTGTACGTGAAAACTGTCATTTCCTCGACAGCAGAAAGCAAGCCGATGTTTTCCAGCAAGATTTATTACATCTTTATATTGAAGCTCAAAATCAGCCAAATCAGCGGACTTTAAATATTGGAATCGTTGGTGCAGGTGCAACTGGTGTAGAACTTGCTGCGGAGCTTATTGAAACTACCAAAAACTTTTATAAATATGGCTTAAAAAAGATTCATCCCAATCAAGTTAAAATTACGCTTATTGAAGCCTCTGAGCGTATTCTACCTGCTCTAACTGATAAAACTGCCGAACACAGTGCCGAGCAACTCAGAAAAATGGGCGTTGAAATTTTAACTCAACATCGCGTTGAAAAAATTGATGAACATTGCATCTATTTTAGTAATGGTAGCCAATTAAAAAGCGATATTACGGTATGGGCCGCGGGTGTAAAAGCACCTAAAGTACTAGAAAATTTTACTGATTTTAAACGCGATAACATTAACCGTTTAATGGTCTATGCAACTTTGCAAACCTATTCCGATCCAAATGTATTTGCCTTTGGTGACTGTGCTCATTGCCAACTTGATGCAAGACACCCGCCACTTGGCCCACGTGCTCAAGTTGCAAGCCAACAAGCGAGCTTTTTAGTCGATGCTATAGCTGCTCGATTAAACAATCGTTCACAACCTATGTTCACGTTTAACGACAAAGGTTCGCTCGTGTCTTTAAGTCGTAATAAAGCCGTTGGAGAATTACTTGGTGATGTGAGTGTACAAGGCTATATTGCAAAAACCATGTACGTATCTTTGTATCGTTTACATCAAGCAACGATTCATGGATACACTCAAGCTGGACTACTCACAATGAAAGATTTACTTACAAGACGTGTACGTCCAAAAATTAAGCTGTATTAAGTTGAATTTTTTAAGTTCATCCCTATTTATATAAAAACGCATCAGAAAAAGTGACAAAGATTAAGATTTTGTAGTCTACAAAATTTATTTTTCACTTTATGATGTACGCTTTAATTGATTGAATGGATCAAAAACATGACTGCTATTGCAAATAACCACGTGGTTTCATTCCACTACAAATTAACAAACGCTGAGGGTGAAACACTTGATCAATCTCAAGGTGAACCACTTGCCTATTTGCACGGTGCAGGCAATATCATTCCTGGTCTAGAAAATGCATTAGCAGGTAAAACTGTTGGTGAAAAATTCACTGTTAATGTACCAGCAGCTGAAGGTTATGGCGAATACAACCCAGACCTAGTACAAGAAGTTCCAGCTCAAATGTTCCAAGGTGTTGAAAACATTCAACCTGGTATGCAATTCCAAGCTCAAACAGATGACGGCGTTCAGATCGTAACTGTTAAAGCTGTTGAAGGCGACAACATTGTTGTTGATGCTAACTTCCCACTTGCTGGTCAAGATTTAACTTTTGAAGTTGAAATCGTAGAAATCCGTGAAGCTTCTGAAGAAGAATTAGATCACGGTCACGTACACGGTGCAGGTGGTCACCACCACTAATTCATCTTTAAAGATGATAAGAGCAAAGCTTCGGCTTTGCTTTTTTTATGTATTTATTTTTATATAATATCTTGATAATAAACCTCTAACTCACTCAACTTTATAAGGGTATCTTTCATGTCAAACGTAAATCAGCTTATTTGGTTTCGTCAGGATTTGAGAGTTCGGGATCATGCTGCATTATGGCATGCTTGCCAACAAGGACCTTCAATTGGGTTAGTTATTTTGTCGCCTGAGCAATGGAAAATACATCACGATGCACCTATAAAAATTAATTTCTATTTACGTCAGCTTCAACAACTTAAAAAAGAATTAGAACAGCTTAATATTCCACTTATTATTCAAGTGATTCCTTACTGGAAAGATATTGCAGATTATATTTGCGAACTCACACATCAACTTCATATCGAAAATGTTTACTCAAATATAGAAGTAGGCGTGAATGAGTTGAAAAGAGATAAAACTGTACAACAGACTTTAAACCAGCAGAGTAAAGAACTTTTTTTATTTCATGACCGTACGATTTTTCCTTTACGCTCCATTCGCAACCAGTCACAGCAGCCCTATCAGGTTTTCGGTGCATTCAAAAAAGCATGTTATTCGAAACTAGATATAAGCGGTTTGCCTCAGTGCTATCCAATTCCTAAAAAGCAGAAAGCCAATCCAGAGTCTTTTTCAAATATAAAAAGTTTAAGTCTAGATGATATCAAAGCTTTTTTTGACTCATCTATTTCTAAAGACCAACAAGATTTATGGCCTACCGGAGAAGATTTTGCTCTGGAGCAGCTCGATTTATTTATTGAAGATCATTTATCTCATTATAAATTAGAACGTGACTTTCCAAATGTAAAAGGAACCAGCCAACTTTCTCCCTACTTAAATCTTGGAATTTTGTCTATTCGTCAATGTTTACAAGCCCTTTTCCGAGCTCAACATGGGAACTTTCATCTGGCAAACGAAGGTCAGCAGACTTGGTTAGATGAACTGCTTTGGCGAGAGTTTTATCAGCATATTTTATTTGATTTTCCACATGTTTCTAAACACATTCCGTTTAAAAAAGATACTCAGAAAATTAAGTGGAATCATAATCCAGAGCACCTAATCGCATGGCAAACTGGCCAAACAGGTATACCGATTATTGATGCGGGCATGCGTCAGCTACAAAAAACAGGATGGATGCATAATCGAGTCCGCATGATTACCGCTATGTTTTTGTGTAAAAACTTACTCATCGATTGGCGAGTTGGTGAACAATGGTTCATGGAGCACTTAATCGATGGTGATTTAGCAGCAAATAACGGTGGATGGCAATGGTGTGCATCGACAGGAACTGATGCTGTACCCTATTTCCGAATTTTTAACCCTATTGCTCAATCTAAGAAATTTGATCCAAACGGAGACTACATTCGTCAATGGGTGGATGAATTAGCTCATCTAGACAATAAAATGATTCATGAACCCTACTCAGCTAAAACTAATCTTCAATTGAATTATCCAAAACCGATAGTTGATTTAAAGGAAACTCGGATTAAAGCAATTGAAACATTCAAGAGTATTTAGATAAGAGTTGCGTCTTATCTGTTTATTTTTAATTAAAAATAATAACAATATTTGACTATAGTGTGACTTTACTCTAAAAATAATACCAAAGGGATTTATAAAAGGACAAACACAACAATAAATTCAAAAATCATCACAGTTCATTATAAAAGTATAAAAATTAACATTACAAAAAGGTAGCGAGAGCTCGCATGCAACAAAAGAACCCAGGAAGAACACTCGTCTTATGGATTATCGCAGCTCATCTATTTATGGGGATGGTGGCATATGAATGGCTGCCTGTAAGCTTCCGAGGAAGCTGGATTTTCATTCTTATTCTGTTAATTTCTGGGGCTTTTTTAGAAGTTGGCGCATCTTTAATTGTTGGCTTAATCGCTTTCGTAGGTGTTGCAGTATATTTTCTACTCGATCTAGGATCACAAACACATATTGAACGTCAGCTCCTTTTACTTTTTATTATTCCCTTGATTCCTCTTTTTCTTAGTGCTGTACGCCACAATATTGAAATTAACGTCCAAAAATACCGTGATATACAAAGTTATGATCGAAATTATCGACGTGATATTTTCCCGATTAGCGCACTCAAGTATTTCCAAAGTAGCTTCTTTAAACTTCTTGATCATCACCACATACAAGACTATGAAGTCTTTGAAATTAGGGTTCTCAACCGAAGCTTAATTAAAGAAATGTTAGGCGATGATGTATGGAAAACCACTCAAAATGACATGATCAAAATTTTGAGCCAACATCACCCACAAGAAATTATTTTCCAATTTGCCGATGATGACCTAGAAACGATATACAGCATTGTGATTCGTAAACAAAAAACAGAAGAAGAACCTGAATTTATTAAAAAGCTAAAAGAAATTATGACTTTACGGCTTGAGGTAGAATATAAAGTTATTCAGATTCCACCTGAAGAGGAGATTATTTAATGTCTAATCTTCTTAATATTTGTGGAATTATTATTGCCTCTAGTCAATATCCAGATGGCACTTTACAACAGTTCTATCGTCAATATTATCACTGTGAAATTAAATCTGAACAAACGAAAACAGAAGTTCAGAGTATTAATGACCTTTCCATGTTTTTCCCATCACAGGACACATGGTGGCCTGTCTTTACAATTGACCAAATCAGTTCAGATAGTTTTCAAGAGCTTATTCGTAAAGGAATTAAGCCTGGCATCATATTACCAGATGAAGTATTTGGCTTTCCTCACTATTTCTTATTAAAAGAAGCAGTCAACCAAGGTGCAATTCCGATAGTACTTTTTAAATCGGAACAACCTCAATATTTTGCAGCCAAAGCTACATTTTCAACTGCAATTGGTTTACGGCCTATGGCTGCTTTTGTTTCAACAGGTTGGGATGAAAATTTAATTTCTCAAACTGCTGGCAGCTATATTGTTCAGTTTAATCCACAGGAACTTCCGCTGCCCTCTAGAGAGATTAAACAAAAGCAGCACTTATTTTATTCAGCTAAAAATTTTAATGGTCATGTTTCGGGTTATGAAATTATTGTTAACCCTCCTGCTGATCTACCCACCACAAATATTCGATATCCTAAACTCGGTATTTCATGGAAATTTAATAATATTAATTACATCAGTACTCCCGATCATGTAAGCACTAGTTTTCTTGGGTATATTTTTATTGGTTTAAGCACAATCGTTGTGCCACTCGATCTTATTTTAACAAGTACCTATCCTGACCTTCTTGGTACTTTCGGCAGCTATGTTTCATGGATCTCCTTGGTCATCGGGGTGATTTTATTGTTATTGCTGATCTCGTCTATTATTAGGAGGGTTAAATCAAATGGCTCCCATTGATATTCTCTTCCTATTTGGTTTTTTAGGAATCTGGATTCCTCAAGCATTTTGGGCATGGCTCAGTTATCAGGCTTGGAAATACTCAAAAACAGCAGAAAAAGAATTGCAGAACTTGCCTGTGCCCGATAGGTGGCCCTTTTTGAGTGTTTTGATTCCTGCCTATAACGAAGGTGTAGTCATTGAAGATACTTTACATGCGATTGCTCAACAGGATTATCCAGCCGAAGCTTATGAAGTTTTGCTCATTAATGACGGTTCTAAAGATAACACCCTAGAAATTGCCGAAAATCTAGCGCAGATTTATCCTTGCATAAAAATTGTCAACGTTCCTAAAGGAATGGGAGGCAAAGGTAAATCTAGAACACTGAATAATGGTTTACCCCATGCCAAAGGTGAACTCATTGTTGTTTATGATGCAGACAGTACACCTGAACCAGATTGCGTACGCTTGTTAGCTCAAACGCTACTTGCAGATAAAAAATTAGTGGCCGTAAATGGCAAAGTAAGAACCCGTAATTGGCAAGATAGTATTTTGACTCGCTTTATTGCCATTGAGTTCATCTTTTTCCAATGGATTTTCCAAGGTGGTCGTTGGCAACAGTTTGAACTATCAACGTTGATGGGTACCAACTATGTCATTTGGCGTGATGCATTAGAAACCTTGGGTGGTTTTGATGAAAAGTCATTGGTCGATGACACTGAAATGAGCTTCCGGATTTTTATCGGCCAAAAACGAATTAAATGGGTACCCTATGCAATTGGTTGGCAGCAAGATCCCCCCTCTTTGAGTGTATTTGTTAAACAGCGCTCACGATGGACTCAAGGTAATTTTTATGTGACTCGTAAATATTTACCTGTAGCTTTAAGAACGCCTTTTCCAATTGGAATTGAAATTCTAAACAACATTATGTGCTACATACTTTTCGTACCTGCTTTAATCTGGAGTCATATTACTTTGACGCTCGGGTTACTGGGTATAGCTGGCATTTCAGTTCCCGGTCCCTTCACATTACTGTGGGGCCTCTCATTTTGCCTGTACGTTGCACAAATGTGGTTTACTCTTTCTTTAGAAAAGGTCAAACCAGAACTCTATTTTTACTCTGTTTTATCTTATGTAAGTTACTCACAAATATTTCTATTTATTGTATTTAAAGCCGCATATGACATGCTGAAAAATAAAATACAGGGCAATTCGCTTCAATGGTACAAAACGGAACGTAGCAAGGAGAAAAAATAAATGAAAAAGACTTTCGATCTTTACCAAACAGCTCAAGTGCTCCTTGCCAGCACCAGTTTTTTACTAGCCATGTCTGCTCATGCATATACATGGAAACTAGATGATATTAGTACCTCGACTAAATATACCGTCGAGCCTCATTTTTTCTATATTGGAAAAGGTGCCCAATGGCAAAATATCCAGTTTTCTAGTGACTACTCAACTGAAAATAACACAACATTACTCGTAAAATATGACGATAAGCTCATCTATAACACGACGCTTAATGGTGATGGCCAATTTAAATTTAATATTCCTGCCAGCCCTAGTGGTTTTCACCGTTTAGACTTTGTTATTCAGCAATATTCTAAGCCGACGACTCTCAACCAGACAAAAGAAACATTCTGTACTGAAGATATTGATCATTTAACCTATTTGAGTAACTCCCAACTCGACTTTACCCCTATTCGAGATATATACCGTTTAAAAGACTTGCCTGATGCCTTATTTAATCCGCAAGCTAGACGTCCTACTCCATTTGTTGGAATTTTAAAATATAACCGTAAAGAAATTACCGAAGCATCCCTGCTAGCTCGACTAGCGAGTTCTTGGAGTTCCGTAACACCAATTGAATGGGTAGACTCAGGCCAAACAAACCTAAACCCTGAAACAAACTTTATTATTGAAGTGATTCACTCAGCTACGCCACTCAAAGGTGGAGCATTGGTACAAATTGCAAAACCAGCACAAGGTGTACCGACGCTATCTATTACTTACCACACACCTCAAGAGCTCACAGCCGCAATTAATGGACTAATTAATCCAGCATATGTACAGCAGCTTGACACAGGCAGTGCTATTTTCCCAACTACAATTTCTGCACCAGCATGGGCTCAATTTAGAAAAATTGATACGCTTGCAGATTTGGGTATTGATGACTTTAGACTCAATCACGCTGAAAAGAACCTATTCCTTGATTTTCCGGCAGTATGGCAACCTACTGATATCCTACAGGGACAAATCGCACTTCGTATTCAAAGTGGTTTATTACAAGGATCTAGTATCACTGCTTGGCTTGATGGCGGCCTTGCCGGTAGTATGAAAACGGCGGATCTTGCTTCTGATCCCGTAAACCGGCAGTTCAACATCTTTGCCAAGGAAATTTCAAATACAACAAACTTTAGCTTAAAACTAGAAAACTCAATTATTGCCAATTCTCAATGCTTACCGAATGCTCATGGCTCACTGTGGGTAGATACCGCTAAATCAACGGTAAAACTGCCTCATAAACTTAAAAATGGTGTAGCTGCAATTTCAATGACGCTAGCTACTAAACCAACCATTGCAATTGATGATCAATCTGGGGCACTAAATATTGCCATTATTTTAGGGCAAGTCGCTAAAAATATGCTGCTTACTCAGGCACCAATGCCGCTAAACCTAGTACGTTTTTCACCAAACTCTCCTCAAGCGATTAATGTGAGAGTCAATAAAGAGATTTATCAGCAACAAATCTTAATGCATCAAGATATTATTTATGCACCTGCGGCAGCAAATGGTTTTATTGTCAGTTATAACAATAACCGCTTTGATATCATTACCGACTCTGAAAATGGTGCACAAACATTTATGCATTTATGGGGAACTATTCAGCATAAAATTCCAAACAATGTGACTAAAATGCTAGTTTCAGAAAATGGCGATATTTATGTTTTACAAAAGCTCATTGTCGGAAATCAAAAAGCACCTTTAGTCCAACAATCTTCTTTCTTCTTATTAGTTGTGATTATCTCTGCAATTATGATAATAATTATCTTTTTGTGGTACTGGTTAAGACGAAATAATGAAAAAACAGATACCAATTAAAATAGCTGCTTTTATTATTTTAATAATATGTAGTGTTATAGCTTATGCGGGGTTGTTCAAAAATAATGGACAACCGCCCATTATTGAAGGCATTTTCTGGCAACCTGACAATAACACTACCCCACCAGAGGGAAACTGGCACCACTTAGGTGTCAACACATTTGTTCCTCAGTGGTCGGTTGTTGAGTCTAAATCGTGGTGGAAAGAATCAAATTTTCCACAATGGGAAAAAGCAATTAATTTAGAAAAAATTAAAAAAAAGCCATGGGCTAAAAATTTAATCTTGGGCTTAGCAGGTGAATATAATGAACCTAAAGCTCGAGCAAATGTAATTGAGTTAGGGGAAAAATCTGCCGAAATTATAAAAGAGCAAAAAACTGTACCTAAAGGTTATTATTTCCCAGTGGAAGCAGATCCGACCTGGTTAAGAGTAAGTGCCTTAGGTCAGGTTTTAAGTAAATTTCCAGTACCAGTTTGGGTGAGTATTTATAGTGGCGAACGCGAACCCGAACATTATGATTTATGGGTGAAAAGCTGGTTACCAGAACATAATGGCGTTTTCTTCCAAGACGGAGTTGGTGTAGGTGTACGGTCTCCCCAGCAAGCCAAACATATTTTAGATCAACTTGAACAACAGCTTGGAAAAGATAAAGTAATTATAGTACTAGAAGCCTTCAGAGTTAAAAAGAATGGCCAGTTTAGAGCAGCATATCCTTGGGAAATTATTTCTCAACTGAAAGCATATGAAGGAAAAACCGTCTATATTTTTGATGGGCCTCACTATATGAGTCGGTGGTGCGTCAATATTGTGAGCTTGTGGTATCGCTTCACTTATGGCAGCAACAATACCGCCATAAGTGAGAATAGATCTTTAACTTATCACTATGCTAATTCATAAGAATGCGCAATTTGATCAAGAATACGCCGAGCAGCTTGCCCGTCACCAAATGGATTTTCGACATGTGCCATTTTTTCATAGTGCTGCGGATCCGTTAAAAGTTTCTCAGCTTCTTCAATAATTTTTTGTTGGTTTGTACCCACTAAAACGCCTGCTCCCACTTCAACAACTTCTGGTCGCTCTGTGGTGTCTCGCAAAATTAAAACGGGCTTATTAAATGAGGGGCTCTCTTCTTGTAGACCACCCGACCCGAGTCTGTCAAAATAAAAGTAGAACGATCTATAACAGCTAATAAACTTGGGTAATCTAACGGTTTAACAAGATGGATTTGCGGATGGTCTTTAAACTTATTATGCACTACATCATGTACTGCTGGATTTAAATGGACTGGCCAAATAAAATGTAAATCAGGATGGTTGTTGGCTAAATGCTCAACCGCATTACAAATATTTTGAATTCCATCTCCAAAGTTTTCACGGCGATGAGCCGTAATAAGCACAACTTTGTCATCTTGCTTTAATTGAATTCCATAAGGTTCAAGCTGATTTTTCAAACCCGATTTTTCAGAAATTAATTTACGCCCTAAATATACGGCATCAACAACGGTATTACCTGTAACTGTAATGAGTTCTGGCGCAATTTGCTCATTAAGTAGATTTCTTTTTGATTGTTCAGTCGGAGCAAAATGCCATTTGGTAATACGAGAAACTAACTGACGGTTCCCTTCTTCTGGAAAAGGATGATCTAAATCATAGGAACGTAAACCCGCTTCGACATGCGCAACAGGAACTTTCATTGAGAACGCGACTAAACCTGCTGCTAAAACAGTCGTTGTATCACCCTGAATAACAATTGCATCTCTTTTTTGACCATCTGTATATACCTGTTCGATTTGACTTAAACCATGTATTAATAACTGATTTAAACTTTGTCCGGCATTCATAATTTTAAGACGGTGGTCAATTTCAACCCCAAAGAAATCTATTGCATCTCTCACCAATTCATCATGTTGCCCAGTAAAAATGACTTCAACTTGAAAACGTGAATCTTGTTTTGCCAATAAAATAACAGGGGCAAGTTTAATTAATTCAGGGCGGGTTCCAAATACAATAGATATAAAAATTTTCTTCATTTTAAAAATCCTTATAAAAAACGAGTTCTACTCGGGTATTGTTGTAATGATCATTCGTATTTACTGGCACATCTTTAAAGTAATTGCCATATAGTCGTTCAACACGTAGTTTTATTGGTTGATAATTAAAGGGCTGCCATGAAAGACCTGGGCCATATTCAAATAAATTATTGTAATATTCATTTTTACTGTCAGCTAAACCATGCAATTTCACATAAGCCTGCACAGTCCCATTCTCACCTTTATATAGGTTTAAACCTGTGCGTAAACGTAAATCCCCAATAACATTATAGTCCTCTCTCGAATAGGTCGCGACATTGCCATATAGGTCAGTAAAGTAATTATCTAAACAAAGTGTATGATTGCAGTTAGATTGCGAATACCATTCTTGGTAACCCGTTACACCACCTACAACACTTTCACGAAATTTATCTCTGTTTCGATCAATCAAATCGTAGCTTCCACCAACTTCCAGATACATGCGCACAGGTATTGTAGTCCAAGGTTGATAATTAGCACCCACACCTAGTGTTACTGCATTCTCGTCAATAATTTCAGGTCGTACCCCGCCCTGAGATTTAGTATCGCGGTTTAAATTAAGAAAGCCGTAGACTTGAGCTCGTCCATTATCGATATTTTTACCATACCGAACTTTTAAAGGAAAAATAACGTCGTCGTAACGTGACTCATATGAAGGTGCAAAATAAACATCACGGAAATAAGTTTTGACCTCGCCACCACTCAGATTTTTTACAGCCTGTGTCGCTTTATTGGCAATATCAGCATCTTTAGATTGCGTAAGCCCCTTGAAAACCACCAAAGCTTCTTTATTATTTTTTTGAGAGTTAAGCAGATAGGCTTCTTGGAGTTTTAAATTATCGTCGGCAGGATCTAATGCCTCTGCTTTTCTTAAACTTCGCAAAGCTGCTTCTTGTTTCCCTATCCTAATCTGTAAATAGGTTAAACTTTTCCAGACTTTAATATCTTGAGGTGTCATTTCGCCAAGTTCTAATAATAACTTCTCGGCATTTTCAGGTTGAGTCTTCTCAATTTTATAAAATTGGTCCCATTTATCATAAATTGGATTACCTGGTTTATATTCTTGATTAACAATCTCTTGGGCAAATGTAGTCTCCATGTTTAAGAGGCCTAAAGCTGGACAGATCGAACCAATAACGATGAAGGAACGGGTTAGAGATTTTATTGTTTTGTTATTCATTGAGACCTCTAAAGGAAAGTGGATAGAATGTTTGTGCAGAAGTAAGATTAAAAATTTAATCAATAAATATTATAATTAAACTCATAAATTACACTGTTTGGTTAAGTAGGCTAGGTTCTCTAAGTCGTTCATTTTATTTATCTCCTTTTATATTATGTTTTAAAAAGTAGTTATCTGATTGTTTTTCCTATAATGACACATTTTTTAATCGTATTATTGTAAATAATCTTATAGGATAAGATAAAAATTTATAACTAAAAAAGGTAAAGTCATGTCCTTCTCCCAACATCCAGAACATCATTTTATTCACCGCTCAGGTTGGTTAAGGGCAGCCGTTTTAGGCGCTAATGACGGAATTATTTCTGTTACTAGTCTAATCATGGGAATGGCTGCAAGTGGAGCCACTGCTCATACGCTTCTTATTACCTGTATTGCTGGTTTAATTTCTGGTGCAACTTCTATGGCTGCCGGAGAGTATATTTCTGTAAAATCACAAGAAGATATTGAAAAAGCGGACTTAAAGTTTGAGGCACAAGAACTCAAAAAACATCCGCAACGTGAATTGGATGAGCTCACCGAAATTTATATAGCTAGAGGCTTAGCACCAGATTTAGCTCGACAAGTTGCGACTGAACTTACAAATCATGATGCCTTAGGTGCTCACGCGCGTGATGAAATTGGTATTCATGAAAATACTGCTGCAAATCCTGTTCAAGCCGCATTAGCTTCAGCTGGCTCATTTTCATTTGGGGCATTATTTCCTATGCTCGCTATTTTACTCAGTCCTGATATATGGATCGAAAAAACAGTTTTAATATTTGGCATTATTTCATTAGCTTTTTTAGGGGCACTATCAAGTCATTTCGCAGGTACTTCTAAGCTGAAAGGAAGTTTACGCATTACCTTGTGGGGAATTTTAGCGATGGCTTTTTCAAGCTGGATCGGATCTTTATTTCATGTTACTCCACTTTAAAAAACCAGAACTTTTAACTATTTAAGAAATAAATATTTAAAAACTAAATACCCAATATTATTTGCTCTTGGTTCTAATTTCACGTTATGGTGAAGAGAAAGAAATGAGGTGAATAAAATGACCCTGTTACAACAACTTGAAATTAAACATCCAATTTTTCTTGCTCCTATGGCGGGTGTGTCTACACCTGAACTTGCCGCAGCAGTTTCTAATCAGGGTGGTCTTGGGTCATTAGGGCTGGGAGCAAATACGGCGCAAAGTGCGCGCGAACAGATTTTAAAAACCCAAACACTTACAGAGAAATCGTTTCAGGTTAATTTTTTCTGCCATCAGCCCGAACAACTTAATCCTCAAACCTCAGCACAATGGATTGAATATTTACGTCCACAGTTTGAAAAGTTCGGAGAACAGCCTCCTCAAAACCTAAACTGTATTTATCCAAGTTTTCTTGATAACGATGATTTTCTAAATGTCGTATTAGAAACCAAACCCAAAGCTGTCAGTTTTCATTTTGGCATTCCCCATCCGCATCAAGTTCAGGCATTAAAAGATGCCGGAATTATCACTATGGTTTCTGCTACCAATTTAGTTGAAGCACAAGCCATTGAAGTGGCTGGTATCGATATTATTATTGCTCAAGGTATTGAAGCAGGCGGGCATCGAGGGATTTTTAACAAGACCTTTGATGCAGCGATTAAAACGAGTGATTTAGTACATCTTATTGTCAAACATTGCAAACGACCTGTAGTAGCCGCTGGTGGCATTATGAACGGTGCACAAGCACGACATATGTTGAGCTTAGGAGCTACAGCTGTTCAACTCGGAACTGCTTTCGTTCAATGTCCATCTTCAAATGCATCTGTCGAATACCGTAAAGCTTTATTTAATGAGCCTGTGACACAAATCAGTGCCAGTCTTTCTGGACGTCCAGCCCGCGGCCTGCTCAACCATTGGCACACACAAGTTGATTTACCGAATCGACCGCCTCAACCAGAATATCCATATACCTATGATTTAGCCAAGCAACTCAATGCAATTGCAAGTAAGAATAAAGACTATGGCTTCGGTGCTTTTTGGGCAGGTAGTAATGTCTCACAAATACGTGAATTAGCTGCTGCCGATTTAGTTAATCAGTTAGTCGTAGAAATGCTAGAAGATGAGTAAATTTTAAAAAGCCAGTAAACATATACTGGCTTTTTCTTTAATGAGTTTGCAATAAATTAATCTGCTCAACTTGTACATCACTCATCAAACTTCCTTCAGCCAATAGCTGATTAAAATAGTTTTCAACCACTAATGCTTGTTCAGCAGTACTTTCAACTTTATACATATTTTGGCGGAATTCATTACTTGAGCGTAAACCTTTGGTGTACCAAGCAATGTGCTTACGGGCAATACGGCATCCAGAGTATTCACCATAAAACTGATACAACTCAGACAAATGTCCTAAAAGTACATCTTTAACTTCTTCAATATTAGGAGCAGCTAAGTGTTCACCAGTTTTTAAATAATGAGCAATTTCACGAAAAATCCATGGTCGGCCTTGTGCGGCGCGACCAATCATAATCGCATCTGCCCCTGTATAATCGAGCACATATTTTGCTTTTTCAGGACTATCAATATCGCCATTTGCAATCACCGGAATATTGATTAATTCTTTGACATGTTTGATTAATTCATAGCGAGCTGTATTTAAATACATGTCTTCACGTGTACGACCATGTAAGGCTAGCGCGGCAATTCCCGCATCTTCTGCCCTTTTTGCTACTCTTAAAATATTTTCTTGACCATTTAAAAATCCCAATCGGGTTTTCAATGTAACAGGAACATCAACTGCTGCAACAACGGTATCTAATATGCGGGCAACCAAGTCTTCATCTTGTAATAGGGCTGAACCTGCGAGTTTATTACATACTTTTTTAGCAGGACATCCCATATTAATATCAACAATTTGTGCACCATTTGCCACTTGATGACGTGCAGCATCAGCTAACTGTTCAGGATCAGAACCAGCGATTTGTGCAGAGATTGGAGCAAGTTCCCCATCAAAATTTGCACGGTAGAGACTTTTCTTGCTCATCTGCAAAGTCTTATCGGCAGTCATCATTTCACTGACTGCATGGCCTGCACCAAAATACTTACAGAGTGTTCTAAATGGACGGTCAGTGACCCCCGCCATAGGAGCAACGATTAAATTATTTGACAGTTGATAGGGACCAATATACATATATATTCATACAATTGATGATCAACATAGTATACTTCATCCGCTTGATCGGCTCATCTTTTTATGCAGGTGCTCTCCTCGCCATGAACAAACCATTATCTTCCCGTTTTTTATTAAAATCATTCGGTATGGTTGCCGTATGCATGAGTTTAGCCGCTTGTGGAGATAAAGGCTGGTGGTCAAAAAATGACGAGCCTGCTTTAGAAAGCCAACACATTAAAAAGTTAATTCCATCGCGTGTGCATGATCGTGAGTCATGGGCAAAAGATATTGATGATATTATGCAGGAATTAAAAATTCCTAAAACCAAACAAAATGTATGCAGTATTGTCGCTATTGTGGATCAGGAATCTAACTTTGTTGCTAATCCTGTAGTACCTGGCCTAGGTAAAAAAGCAGTTGCAGAAGTTAGTACTCGTTTAAATGAAAAATTTGAAGATAAACTTGGTCAGAAAATTGGTGGAACCGTTGCAGGTTATTTTGAAGAAGTATTAAAAAACCAGCCTTCTCCTGACAACAACTATATGAGTCAGATGGGTAAAGTTAAAACTGAAAAAGATCTTGACTTACTTTATCGTCAAATTTTTGATTTTATGACTCAACATTATCATGTCAGTGCTTTAACTGGAGCAGCTAAACTGGTTGGACAAGATATTGGCGAAAAAATGAATCCAATCACTACGCTCGGCTCAATGCAAGTCCATATTAATTATGCTAAAGCGCATAAACGTTCTAGTATGAATATTGCAGATCTTAGAAATGATCTTTATACGCAATATGGTGGTCTATATTATGGTATTCACCGTTTGATGGTATATCCAGCAGACTATGATAAAGCCATTTACCGTTTTGCTGACTATAACTCAGGCATGTATTCTAGCCGTAATGCTGCTTTTCAAAGTATGCTAGATGATCTTACTGAGGCTAAGCTTACTTTAGATGGTGATTTATTACTTTATGATAAATCTGGTGATCCACGCGCAGTTCTGAGTGAATCAGAAAAAGAATTAATAAATGTATTCACTAAAAATAATGTTTTAATTACACCAAGACAACTTCGTGATGATCTAAAATTAGAAAAAGAGAAAAAGTTTGAGAGTACACAAACTTATATTGCATTAACTAAACTCTATAAAGCTAAGACAGGTAAAGAACCTATCTATGCCATTATGCCGCAAGTGATAATTTCTGGGCCTAAATTAAGTCGTGACTATAATACCAACTGGTATGCAACCCGCGTAAACGGACGATATGAATCATGTATGCAAAGAGCGAAACGAATAAGACTATAAAGAGTCTCGCCCTGTTCGATTTTGATGGAACCTTGTGTAGCAAAGACAGTTTTACAGGGTTTATCTTTTATGCTTTGTCTAAACGCCACATTGTTAAACAAAGCTTAAAAATCCTGCCATGGATTCAAGCCTACTATCTTAACTTTTACCCAGCCCATGCTATGCGCGCCAAGTTATTTCGCAGCATGTTCAAAGATACCCCCGCAATTGAACTGCAAAGATTAGGTGAAGAATACGCACAACAGTTGGTCTCTGCACTTTCACCTGAACTTTTCGCACAGTTACAGCATCATCAGTTACGTGGTGATCGGGTGGTACTGGTTTCGGCTTCAATTGATGTCTACCTTGCCCCACTTTGCAAGTTACTAGATATCGAATTAATTTGTACCGAAACTCAAATTAAAGACGGCATAATGACGGGTTACTACTCCACGCCAGATTGTAGTAGTGAACAAAAGAAATTAAGAGTACATCAGCAATATAGGCTACAGCATTATCATCAAATTTATGCGTATGGTAATAGCTCAGAAGACCTAGATATGTTGAGTCTCGCGACGCATCCATATATGGTGGGTGAAGACCGTGTTCTACCTCGGTTAACGCCAGAAAAAAAGCTCGCATAAAGCGAGCTTTTTTAATTTTACAATAATCTAGTAAATCGCCATATGATCACGATGAATCATTTCAAGTGAACGGGCTTCACCAAGTACTTGATAAACCTTATCAGAGGCCAAGCCTTTAATAATTTCAGCAGATCGTGAGCTAAAATTCACTCGACCCACTGCAATACGTTTACCTTGTTTATCTACACATTCAACTACATCACCACGATCAAAATGTCCTTCAACAGTTTTAACCCCAACTGGGAGTAAACTGCGATGTTTCAATTTAATCGCCTCAATGGCGCCATCATCAATTACAAGACGACCTGCCGTCTGTAAATGAGCAGCGAGCCACTGTTGATGAGCAGTCATACGGTCTTTATCTGTAGTAAACAGCGTACCTAGCATTTCACCAGCCATAGCACGTGACAAGACATTATCACTTTCGCCACTCGCAATGAGCGTTGGACAACCCGACTTAGCAGCTAAACGTGCGGCACGAACCTTAGTCACCATACCACCTCTGCCAAGTACACCACCACCGCCAGCCATTTCGAATAAAACATCGTCCATGGCACGAACAGTAGAGAGTAGTTTAGCATCAGGATTATGACGCGGATCTGAGTCAAACATGCCCTGCTGATCAGTTAAAATGATCAGCAATTCTGCATGCACCTGACCTGCAACCATCGCAGCTAAAGTGTCGTTATCACCAAAGCGAATCTCGTCGGTAGATACCGTGTCATTTTCATTAATAACCGGAATCACACGCCAATCAATCAAGTTTTGCAACGCATCACATGAGTTTAAATAACGACGGCGGTCCGCTAGATCATCATGTGTCAATAAAACCTGAGCAGTACGAATGCCATGTTCTTCAAGCACACTAGACCAAGTATGAATTAAACCCATCTGCCCAATCGCAGCACAGGCTTGCAGACTGGGTAGATCGGTGGGTCGACTCGCAAGCTTCATACGAACCATACCTTCAGCCACAGCTCCAGACGACACTAAAATAATTTCGTGTCCGGCATTGTGTAGATCTGCAATCTGTTTCGCCCAATGCGAAATAGCATTCAAATCTAAACCTTGCCCATTGGCTGTGAGTAAAGATGATCCGATTTTAACAACGATTCGTTTACACTCACTGAGCTGACGTTGCCCATCGACCACTTCTATCATGTTTTCCTCGGTTTTCTAGTCACGAACGTAGATGCTTTCTACATCAGTGTCGTCTTCATCATCGTCAAAATCATCATCATCGCCCAACATGCCTTCAAGACGTTGTGCTCGACGCATAGCACGATATGCTTCTTTTGCCGCAATGGTTTGTTCACGTGTTTCAATTTCTAGTTGTTCACGGAAGGCTCTTACTTCTGCTGCATATTCAGGATCTTCAACTTCGCGTTCACGTTGTTGTTCAAGCTGATCCATTAAGTAATAAACAACTTCTTTCGTTCCTTCGCTTAATAAGCCTGAGGTCTTAAAGACAGGTCCAGTCCACTCTAGTTCACCTAGAATATGCTGACACCACTCTTCACGACTTTCTTCAGCAATCTGATCAAGTTTGTTCAGTACTAAAACAATCGGTAGTTTAGCTAAAGTAGGAGAAAACTTAGCTAACTCGTTCATAATTGCTTTTGCATTATGCGCCGGATCTGAACCATCAATTGGTTGCACATCAATAATGTGTAAAAGAATACGCGAACGTGCCAAATGTTTAAGGAAACGAATTCCTAAACCAGCGCCTTCTGCTGCACCTTCAATCAACCCAGGAATATCGGCCATTACAAATGAACGATGACGGTCAGCATCTACAACACCAAGGTTTGGAACCATAGTTGTAAATGGATAGTCTGCTACTTTTGGTTTTGCAGCACTTACAGCACGAATAAAGGTTGATTTACCAGCATTTGGCATGCCCAGTAGACCAACATCTGCCAACACTTTTAATTCAAGGCGAATTTCACGGAATTCACCTTTGATGCCTGTCGTACATTTACGCGGAGCACGGTTAGTTGATGATTTAAAGTGAGTATTCCCCAAACCACCATCACCACCACCTGCAACCAGAATTCTTTGGCCGTCTTCAACCAAATCGCCAATAATATCGCCTGAATCTGTATCAACAATTGTTGTACCAACGGGTACTTTTAAAACCACATCTTCACCACCACGTCCGGTACAGTTAGCGCCTGCACCATTCTTCCCGCGCTCAGCACGGAACTTACGTGTGTAACGGTAATCGACTAGCGTACTCGTATCATCATCAGCTTGAATGTAGATACTTCCACCACGTCCGCCATCACCACCATCTGGGCCACCAAATGGTACAAATTTTTCACGGCGAAAACTGGCTACGCCATTGCCACCGTCGCCAGCCTCTACGGTAATGACTGCTTCATCAACAAAGCGCATCTGCCAATCCTCTAAAAACTTTAAAACCGCCTATTCTGCCATATTTTCATAAAATTCTCGAATAGAAAATGGGACAATTCCTATTTATAACGATCTGTTTTCATCTTTAAGTCATCAAAAGCATTTTAGATTGACAAATACGAGCTTTAATCAAAATAAAATGCAGGATGACTATTTAATTTTTAAGGATGAACATTACGTAGAGGCAAGGTCATTTGCATATCAAGATTTGCTTTTGTTTTTGGAACTGAATTATACATAATGGCATTAAATGAAGAGACATTCCCCATTTCCATAGGGTCATTCACTTGTAGACTTGGTTTAAACTGGTGTTTAACCGATAATTTTACTGGCTCATCAAATTCAAAATAAACAGGACCATCAAAAACAATTTTAACTGGAATGGTATAACTACGTTTTAAATTAAAAGGAACATCCAACTTGATGGGAATATCCAGTTTAAGCGGGAATTTTGGCAAAAATTTATTTTGATAGATCAAATCTGTCGTTGTTTCGAGCGGCATAACCTGATCAATTTTTAGCGTTGTTGAGTAATCAACACTTACTGTAATTGGTGTCTCTACGGCAAAATTTAAGTCTGCCAGATATTTCCCTTTTAGCGGTAGAGTCAGTTGTCGATCTATATCTAACGTTGTATCAAGCTTACCAATAGACTGAACTTGCAAAGTATTGCC
Source organism: Acinetobacter sp. 161(2023) (assembly GCF_037027805.1). Classification (NCBI taxonomy): domain Bacteria; kingdom Pseudomonadati; phylum Pseudomonadota; class Gammaproteobacteria; order Moraxellales; family Moraxellaceae; genus Acinetobacter; species Acinetobacter sp. 161(2023). The sequence continues at coordinate 54,523 of NZ_JAZEYD010000006.1, forward strand.
AACCTGAATCTTTGTTTCTAAAGAGTCAGGTAAAGTAATATCTGCATTATGAGCCGAAACGACTAAATTAGCTTGAATATTGAGGTATACCCAAAACATAACCGCGGCGAGGATCGTCATTAAAATGAAACTGATGAGCATACTCTTGAGTGAACGAAACATTAGCATCCACCCTATTGGTTAGCTGTAGTCTGCGATGTTTCTGAACCGACTACCCGATTTAATCGCATACTGGACAGAGGAATTTTTAACTCACCATTTGCAATCTTCACAGGCAATGTGTTTTTCACATCGACCGAAGCATTTAGTGCTGTTTTAACAGGGACATTCAAATTACCCTCAATTGGAATATTAGTATCCAATCTTGCTTTTAAAGGAATATGTAAATTTTCTTTTAATACTGTCCGCACTGGTGCATCAAATTTTAAATGAACCTTTTGCTCAAGCGGAACATTAATATCGATCGGAACATCGAGTTTTAATGGAATTGATCCCTTTAACGGCAGCGTAATATCACGCCCCAAAATTCTGACTTGAACCTTAGTATCGATTGGTAGATTTTGCTCAACTTTTAATGTTTCTTTAACTGGAATTGTTGTGCTAATGGGTACCATATTATCGAAATAAACGCGCGGCGTTAGCGTTTGCGTTAGTGGAATATTCAGTTTCTCATCAATTGGAATACTGGCATTTACCCGCCCTTTCACATCAACGTTTAAAGCATCTTGTACTTTAACCTTAACTTGTAGAGGTTCTTGCAAGTCAATCGCAACTGCCTGATTCTTCAATGGAATATAAATATTAAAATGCTTAAACACCCATATTGCAATGAGTACACCACATAAATTGGCAATAATGATAAATATAAAAACGACCAACAAACGTTTAAACTGCGACAATTCCTATCCCTTACTATTTTCTTTTTTTCCTTAATTCGTATTCTCATTTATTTACAAAAAATAGTCAGCATATATTTTGTACGGTTGTAAAAAAACCCAGTCTAAACTGGGTCTTTTTGTGAAAATCTTTTATAGATCATTAAATGATCTTAAGCATTCAATTCTGCTGGAATTTTTTTGTAGCTTACGCCGCACATTTGTTCAGCGATACGTAATACCTGACAGCTATAACCAACTTCGTTATCGTACCAAACATAAGCAGTTAAACGGTTACCAGAAGTAATCGTTGCTTGAGCGTCATATACACCAGCAGTACGAGAACCGATAAAGTCACTTGATACAACTTCTGTCGAGTTGGTATAACCAATTTGACCTTGAAGGCTAGAGTTAATCGAAATTTGACGAATGTATTCGTTCACTTCTTCACGATCAACTTCTTTATCAAGCGTTAAGTTCAAGATAGCAAGAGATACGTTTGGTGTAGGAACACGTACAGAGTTACCAGTTAACTTACCTTTCAATGCAGGTAATGCTTTAGCAACGGCTTTAGCTGCACCAGTTTCTGTAATTACCATGTTCAAAGTAGCAGCACGACCACGGCGATCTGCTTTATGGTAGTTGTCGATTAAGTTCTGGTCATTTGTAAATGAGTGAACAGTTTCAACGTGACCGTTAAGAACTTTATATTTGTCATCCAATACTTTAAGAATTGGAGTAATTGCATTTGTTGTACAACTTGCAGCAGAGATGATTTTGTCTTCATCTAAGATGTCGGTGTTGTTTACGCCAAATACAACGTTTTTCATTTCGCCTTTACTTGGTGCAGTCAATACAACACGTGCAACGCCTGGGCATTTCAAGTGTTGGCTCAGACCTTCAGCATCACGCCATTTACCAGTATTGTCGATTACAAGTGCATTTGAAATACCGTATTCAGTATAGTCAACTTCACTTGGGCTAGATGCATAAATCACTTTAATGAAGTTACCATTCGCAATGATTGCTTCGTTTTCTTCATCAACAGAGATTGTACCAGCGAAAGTACCGTGAATAGAGTCACGACGAAGTAAAGAAGCACGTTTTGCTAAATCACCATCAGAAGATTTACGCACAACAATTGCTTTAAGGCTTAAACCACGACCTAAACCTGATTGGCTAATGATTAAACGAGCCAAGATACGGCCAATACGACCGAAACCATAAAGAACGACATCTTTAGGTTGTTCAGAAGTTGCGCTACCTTTAATTGACTCAACTGCTTGAGCAACAAAAGCGTTAATATCACCGCCTTTTTCTTTATATTCAACAGCAAGTTTACCGATATCAACTTCTGCAGAACCAATATTTTCAAGCTGAGCTAAAGCTTCTAAAATTGGGAATGTATTTACAACAGAAAGTTCAACGTCTACAACACGTGTACGGCGGTGAGTTTTCAAAATTTGGATAACAGAACGGTTAATTAAAGAGCGACCGTAAACAGATACGACAATATTTTTTTCACGGTATAATTGTCCGATTAATGCAATCATACGTTCCGCGATTTCTTCACGGTTTTTCCAACGGCCTTGGTGTTCAGCATGCAGGGCGATGATAGTGTCTTTGCTCACAGATACGTCCTCTAATTAATTATATCTAGGCGTGATTTTTTAAACCCCGTAATTGTAATGGAATTATTGGCAAGAATGAATCAAAAGCTGACGTTAGTGATTAGATTTTCCTAAAATTCATCATAAATTCATAAAATACCTATAATTATTTTTTATTATCTTATTGTTTAAAACAGCTAAATTTTTGCTTTTTCTTACTTTTTAGATTCTGAACCTCTAATCCAACTCACCATTTTTTAATCTTTTTTGATATTTCGCGATGTTTAGCTGCAAATTTTTGGCTTTTTGATGTTGCTGATAAAGGTGAACTGCCCCCTCTAAAACTAACACAAATACTGCACACCAAATCGGAATATAGGTGAACCATTCTTCTTGGCCAATACTCTCCCCTAAAACTAAAGAAGCTAGAGCAAGCAGCACAGGCTCCAAATACCCTAAAAGCCCAAACACCACTAAGGGTAAAAAGCGACTTGCCAGAATATAACTTCCTAAACCAATAGCGCTTAAAATTCCAAGCCCAACAATGACTAAAGAAAGACTCGGTTGGTCTATAAATTTGCTATACGGAAGTAAACCCGTATGGGTCAAATAAATCGCAACTGGCAGAATAATGACTAAATCCCACCAGAAGCCCCCTAAATTGTCTGTTTTAATTATTTTACGTAATAAAAAATAGGCAGAATAGCCAACCGCAACCAATGCAGTTTCCCAAGCAATGCTTCCTAAACGCCAGATTTCATGCCCCACACCAATGACAGCAAGAATAATTGCGACCCATTGAAATTTTGATATTTTTTCGCCATAAAGCACACTGCCAGCTAAAACTAGAACAAGTGGCAATAGAAAATATCCTAAAGATACTTGTAGACCTCGCCCATGCATAGGCCCCCATAAAAACAGCCAAAGTTGGACTGAAGTTAAAACGGAGGTTGTGATTAACAACAGTAATAAAGATGGCTTAGCTAAAATACGCTTATAGATATTTTTGATATATGCTAAATCACCACTCCACCACATAAATAAGGTGAGAAATGGTATTGTTGCAATAATCCGCCACCCAAAAGTCTGTTGACTATCAAGCTGACTTAACAATTGAGTATAAAAATAAAGTACACCAAAAGTGATAGATGCCATGACAGACAAGCTCACGCCCTTAAACATCATCACCCTCTTAGACTTTAGTAAAAACAGCTCACCACAATACTTGATTTATCCACTATAAAAAAGAAAAAACCATGTAAAAACATGGTTTTTTATTAATCAGACATCGACAGTTATTCTTTATGTTCTGTACGGATAATATCGCGAATGTCAAAACCCAATGTTTTTGCATAATTTAGATATTCATCCACCACTTCTTGTTCAGGATGAGGAGTTCTTGATAATACCCAAAGATATTTACGAGAAGGTTCTCCTACTAAAACAGTTTGATAGTCTTCATCTATTTTTAAAATCCAGTAATCTCCACGAATAACTGGAATCCATCGCACAGCTTCCGGTAAGAAACTCACCTTTAATTTGCTGTTATATGGCGGGTTAACCACGAAGGCTTCACCAATAGATTGCTGTAATTGTTTTCTATTGTCATAGCAGCGATTATCTACAACCACATTTCCATTTTCATTTAAGGTGTAGGTTGCAGATACGTTATAAGCACATTTTTTTTGGAAAAATGCAGGCTTACGGGCAACTTCATACCAAACACCTAAATATCGGTCCAGTTCAACTTTATAAACAGTTTGCAAGGGTTTCGGCTGAGCATAGACATAGGTTCCGACAGCTAAACCAGCCAAAACGACACCGCCTAACGCAATTTTAGCCAAACGCCAACTGGCTTGCGGAACATTATTTCGAAATGCCATTGTTGCCCTCAACGATTAGTTGTGAATACAAAAGAACTCAAATATGTACAGTAGCTTGTTTTTTAAACATATTATGTAGCATTATGTATTCATTTATTGCAACATCTGCGCTTTTAATCGAAGAATTTCGTCGCGTATCCGCGCGGCTTGCTCAAACTGTAAATCTTTCGAGGCCTTTAACATGTCTTTTTCAAGCTTAGTAATATGTTTACTAAACAATTTAGGGTCTGAAAGAATATGTCTTTCATCGGCACTCAATGCTTGTGCTTGTTCAAGTACTTTTTCATCAATCTCGTCATCTGAAAGTACCTCACCCGAGTCAATTTCTTTGACAGCCTGACGAACTGCACTACGCGGCGTAATACCATGCAACTCATTAAATTCAATTTGCTTGGCTCTACGACGATCAGTTTCATCTATTGCCTTTTGCATAGAGTCAGTAATTCGGTCAGCATATAAAATTGCTTTACCTTTTACATTACGCGCAGCACGACCAATTGTCTGAATAAGTGAACGTTCCGAACGTAAAAAACCCTCTTTATCTGCATCTAAAATAGCAACCAAAGAAACTTCTGGCATATCCAGACCTTCACGTAGCAGGTTAATACCGACTAAAACATCAAATACGCCCGTACGTAATTCATGAATAATTTTGACACGTTCAACCGTATCAATATCTGAGTGGAGATAAGCCACCTTAACGCCATATTCTTTCAAATAAGAAGTCAGGTCTTCTGCCATACGCTTTGTTAAAGTCGTAATTAATACCCTTTCATTCAAATTCTTACGAATATTAATTTCAGAAAGAACATCATCCACTTGGGTTAAAACAGGGCGAATCTCGATTTCAGGGTCGATGAGACCTGTTGGACGTACCACCTGTTCAACGATTTGGTCTGACTTTTCTAATTCATATTTAGCAGGTGTTGCACTTACAAAAATGGTAGTCGGTACAATACGCTCCCACTCTTCAAATTTCATAGGGCGGTTATCAAGCGCACTTGGCAAACGGAAGCCATAGTTTACTAAGTTTTCTTTACGTGATCGGTCACCTTTATACATCGCTCCAATTTGCGGAACAGTAACGTGTGATTCGTCAATAATGAGTAAAGCATCTTCTGGAATATAGTCGAATAAAGTCGGCGGTGCTTCACCAGACGGGCGTCCTGACAAATGACGCGAATAGTTTTCGATACCATTGGTATAACCCAACTGTTGCATCATTTCCAGATCGTAACGTGTCCGTTGCTCGATACGTTGTGCTTCAAGCAATTTGTCATGTTCACGGAAGAATTTGAGCTGATCTTGTAGCTCATCCTTGATTGTATCGATGGCACGGGTTAAATGATCTTTTGGTGTCACATAGTGGCTTTTCGGATAAATCGTTATCCGAGAAACTTTACGAACCATTTTCCCAGTTAGCGGGTCAAACCAACGGATTGAGTCGACCTCATCATCAAATAGTTCAATGCGAATTGCATGTTGATCAGATTCTGCTGGGAAAATATCAATAATTTCGCCACGAATTCGATAAGTACCACGTAAAAATTCAAGTTCATTACGCGTATATTGCATTTCAACCAATCGGCGGATGATTTCATCGCGGCTTACTCGGTCGCCTTCAACCACATGCAGCAACATTTGCATATAAGCATTCGGATCACCCAAACCATAAATTGCTGAAACCGATGCCACAATAATTGCATCACGACGTTCTAACAAAGCTCGTGTTGCAGATAATCGCATCTGATCAATGTGGTCATTAATAGCCGAATCTTTTTCAATAAACGTATCCGAAGATGGAACGTAAGCTTCTGGCTGGTAGTAATCGTAATAACTTACAAAATATTCAACCGCATTATTGGGGAAGAAAGATTTAAACTCACCATAAAGTTGGGCAGCCAAAGTTTTGTTATGGGCCATCACAATTGTAGGTCGCTGTGTTTGAGCGATCACATTTGCCATGGTATAGGTCTTACCTGAGCCCGTTACCCCTAGCAATAACTGATTACGAAAACCGTGCTCGATACCATTGACCAGCTTTTCAATTGCCTGTGGCTGATCACCTGCTGGCTGATAATGAGTGACCAATTCGAAAGGTTGATTTTCGTTCAAAGTTATCTCTCTTTATGAAAAAATTGAATTTAACGTCTCCCCTTTTAATGGGGATTTTTATCTTAATTTAAAGTGCAAATTGAGTTGAAAATTCAATGTAAAAGATTAAGCATCTTAACACTTGACCAATACCATAATCAGTTGCAACATGAAGCTATCCATTAAATAAAAAGCATAACCATGACCTATCAATATCATGATGAAAGTATTGTAACCGAACTTCCAGAAGATACAGTTTTTGTATTTGGAAGTAACCTTGCTGGACAGCACGGTAGCGGTGCAGCACGCGTTGCCAGTCAACACTTTGGTGCAGTTGAAGGTGTAGGTCGCGGCTGGGCTGGTCAAAGCTTTGCAATTCCAACTTTAAATGAACACATTCAACAAATGCCGCTTTCACAAATTGAGCACTATGTTGAAGATTTTAAAATATATGCAAAAAATCATCCTAAAATGAAATATTTTGTCACTGCTTTAGGTTGTGGCATTGCAGGTTATAAAGTTTCTGAAATTGCACCACTCTTTAAAGATATTGATCACAACGTTATCTTTCCAGAATCTTTTAAGCCTTATGTTGAAGATAATGCTGTTTCTCATTTTCCAACATTAACTCAAAAGATGGTAAAAAGTTTCATTAATGATGAAGTAATTTTTTACTTCAATCATGGAAGTGAATCTTTTGAAGAGGCTTTAGATAAAACAGATTTATCAGCTGCTGAAAAAGCGATTGCTCTTATTGTTTTAAATGAAGAGTTATACCCTCGGGATCGTTATGGCCGAGGCCGTGATCATGAGCTTAGCGATATTTTAGGTAAGCTCAATGGTAAAATTTTTGACCTGCACGGAAACTCTGAGGGTGCCATGATTTTTGTAAGTGCAGTTGTTGCACTCATGGAACTTTACGATTTTGACGAGCAAGACTTTATCAAGTTATGGCGTGGTGAAAAAAATATTGATCACCCTATTAATCGTTAAGTTTTCTTATAAATTTATGAGCTAAGCAGATAATATCTGCTTTCTCATTATTTTATTTTTACTTACATTTAATTTTCTTATTTTTAATTATTCTAATAAATTTAAGTTCTTTATATTCCCAAATCTTAATTTTTCTCATTATACTTTAAGGCAAACTGAATACTTAAAGAAACATATGGAAACTTTAGATTCTTCAATTTTTGACCTTAGCCCAATTCCAATGTGGATTGAGGATTTCAGTGAAGTTAAACAACAATTTGATTTATGGAGAAATCAAGGTATTGAAAACCTCCATGAATTTTTAAGCCAAAATAAAAATTTAATTATTGAATGCGCGCATAAAATTAAAATTGTTCGTGTTAATCAAAAAACATTAGAACTTTTTGAAGCAAGAACTCACGAAGAGCTATATTCGAATTTAAATCTTATTTTTAAAAAAGAAATGTTCGAATCACATATTCATGAACTTGAAGAACTATGGAATGGTAAAACCCATTTTTCAAGTACGACTGTAAATTACACCTTATCAGGTAAACGGATTGATGTTCAGTTAAGAGGCTCAATTTTACCTGGTTCTGAATCAACCTTTGAACGTGTATTAATTACTACCGAAGACATTACGCCTTATCAAAGTGCCCTTCGTGAAGAAGAAAAAAATCGTCGCTTGGCTGAATCCATGTTTATCTATTCACCAACATCTCTTTGGGTCGAAGATTTCAGCCGTATAAAAAATAGGATTGATCAACTCAGATTATTAGGTATTGAAGATTTTAGAACTTTTCTAGATGTTCATCCTGAATTTGTCCGTCAATGTGTAGAAGATATTCTGATTTTAGATGTTAATCAGGCAACTCTTGATTTATTTAAGGCTCCTGATAAGTCGACACTGTTAAGAAATACACATAAGATTTTTGCTGAAGAGATGATTGAAACCTTTCGGGAGCAACTCATCGAATTATGGCAAGGTAATATTCATCATAAACGTGAAGCCATTAATTACGCTTTAGATGGTCAAATGAGAAATGTATTACTTCAATTTACCGTTTTTCCCGGGTACGAAGAGACTTGGGGACTGGTACAGGTTGCACTTACCGATATTACCGCGCGAAAAAAAGCTGAAAACTACCTTGAATATTTAGGACAACACGATGTTCTTACCAAACTATATAACCGTGCTTTTTTTACAGAAGAACTTAACCGTTTAAACCGAAGCATTATTCGACCTGTTTCTTCAATTTTCTTAGACATGAATGGATTAAAAGAAACAAATGATCAGTTTGGTCATGATATTGGGGATGGTTTATTGCGTCGCGTTGGAAATATTTTAACTCAGGCCATTTTAAATACGCCCTATACAGCTTCTAGAATAGGTGGCGATGAATTCGTGATTTTAATGCCGGGAGCAGATGAGGCTAATGTTCTTATTATGCTTCAAACGATTCAGGAGCTTTTTAATATCGACAATCAATATTATTCAAGTCATCCAATTAGCATCGCAATTGGACATGCGACAACTCAAGCAAATGAACAAATTGAGGACATGTTAAAGCGAGCTGACCATCACATGTATCAAAAGAAAAAAATTTACTATCAGGAAATTTTATTTAATCAATAAAAAAACAGGCATATTGCCTGTTTTTGAGCTTAACGTTTTCCCATAGAACGACGAGTACCACGTGGAGGCATCCATGTTCTATCTGCGTATTGCTCTGGTTTCGGACGCACTTGGTTGTGTACCGCGTCGTCGGCTTCATTGCTTTCATTCGGCATTGGGAATGGCAATTTCACCAAAGCCTTTTTCTGTTTTGGCTGTTGCTCAGTCATGATTCATTCTCGAAATTTCGATTGCGACTTATTATAAATGATTTTTATCCTTTCTTTCCAAAAAAGCTTCAATTGAATAAAACAGCAACAACATCTTTCTTAAATCAAACTTTTTTACATCTAAAAATACCCACATCCGCAAATTGCTTAATTTTTGCGATAAGATAGTATGCTTTTTATTTTTTAATCCCATAAGAGGAATATTGCCGTGGACGTACGTCTTTCTGATCGTGTCAATGCTATCAAACCGTCCCCTACACTTGCTGTAACTAACAAAGCTGCTGAACTTAAAGCTGCTGGCAAGAATGTGATTGGTTTAGGTGCTGGCGAACCAGACTTTGATACCCCGCAACACATCAAAGATGCTGCAATTGAAGCGATTAATAATGGTTTCACCAAATATACGGCTGTAGATGGTACTCCTGGGTTAAAAAAAGCAATTATTGCTAAATTTAAGCGCGATAATAATCTTGATTATCAAGCGAATCAGATTTTGGTTTCATGTGGTGGTAAGCAAAGCTTCTTTAACTTGGCGCTTGCTTTATTAAACAAAGGCGATGAAGTTATCATTCCAGCACCTTTCTGGGTAAGCTATCCAGATATGGTCATTATTGCTGAAGGTACTCCAGTCATTGTGAAATGTGGTGAAGACCAACGTTTCAAAATCACTCCTGAACAATTAGAAGCTGCTATTACACCTAACACTCGTTTAGTTGTATTAAACAGTCCATCTAACCCGACAGGTATGATTTATAGCAAAGCTGAATTAGAAGCTTTAGCTGAAGTTTTACGTCGCCACCCACAAGTATTTGTTGCATCTGACGATATGTATGAACCAATTCGTTGGGAAGATGAGTTCTACAACATCGCAACTGTTGCTCCAGATTTATATGATCGCACGATTGTTTTAAATGGCGTTTCTAAAGCATATGCAATGACAGGTTGGCGTATTGGCTATGCAGCCGGTCCAGCAAAAATCATTGGTGCAATGAAAAAGATCCAGTCTCAATCAACTTCTAACCCAACTTCTATTTCGCAAGTTGCTGCTGAAGCTGCATTGAATGGTCCACAAGATGTTTTACAACCAATGATTAAAGCGTTCAAACGCCGTCATGACTTAGTTGTTAATGGCCTGAATGAAATCAAAGGGATTTCTTGCTTGCCTGCTGACGGTGCTTTCTATGCCTATGCAAACATTCGTCCACTCATTCGTGCAAAAGGCTTAAAATCTTGCACAGAGTTCTCTGAATGGTTACTAGAAGAAACTGGTGTAGCAGTCGTTCCTGGTGATGCATTTGGTTTAGGCGGCTTTATGCGTATTTCATATGCAACAGCTGACGAAGTACTCGTTGATGCATTAGCACGTATCAAAAAAGCTGCTGACTCAATTGACGGTGTAGATGCTGCTATCGCTTCAATTGAAGCTGAAAAAGCTGCGAAATAATTTGTAAAACTAAAAAGGCCTCAATTTTGAGGCCTTTTTTATAATTAAAATTATTGTGGGCTAAATAACGCAGCGACCTGAGCCTCAGTCAATTTTTTTGTATTATTTTGAAAAGTATAAAAATCGGGTTTTGAATCAATAAAAATTTCCATATCCAATGTTAAGTCTTCTACGGGCTCATTTAAAGAAAATGCATTGATATTGCAGTAGCTTTGATCTTTCGTTCTCCAAAAAATTGTTGTTCCACAAGCATTACAAAAACCTCGCTCCCCCCATTCAGAAGAGTTAAATACACTAAGATGCTTTTGCTGAATAAACTTTAAACTACCTTTGACCACATCAACTGTCATAATGACACCACTAGTTTGTCTACGACACATCGAACAATGACAAGCATGTACATCATGATTTTTTAATTCAACTTCAAAAGTTGTTTCACCACATAAACACTGACCGTTCATTATTATCTTCCACACTAAGTTTATATTTTTAGAGTTATAAAATATTCTGCTCAACCAAAATTTACAAGTTTATAAACTATAAAGTGTTCTATATTTCTTGTACTTGACAACATGTATTTTAACGCCTAATTTAACATCAAGTTCCATTTTAGAACTTAAAGAATTAAAGGACTCAAAAAATGAAAAATCCGATGGAAATGACTGGCCTTGAATTTTTACAAGCCATGATAGAAGGCCATATTCCTCCTGCAAGCATTAGCAAAACCATACCTATGCAACCTACTGAAATTTCAGAAGGGTCTGTTACTTTTAAAGCCCAAGCGGATCATAACCATCTAAATCCACTTGGTGGCGTACATGGTGGCTTTGCTGCTACAGTTTTAGACTCTGTAACTGGGTGTGCAATACATACGATGTTACCTGCTGGTGTAGGCTACGGCACAATCGATCTTAACGTAAAAATGTGCCGCCCCATTCCAAGGAACCATCCTTTAATTGCGATAGGCAAAGTCATTAACTTAAGTAAAAATTTAGGTATTTCTGAAGGAAAGATTATTGATGAGGAAGGCAAACTGTATGCCTATGCTACAGCAACCTGCATGGTTATTCGTCCATAATCATCAAAGGCAGCTCTAAACCGCTGCCTTTTTTATTGGGTAAGATGAGTTATCTGGACGGTCACAAGTTTGTGCAACCACATACGATGTCCAAATATTTTTAAGTTGAAGTTCTATAATTTCTTGATGCTCGGTAGACCAAGCTAGAACTTTGTTTTTGCCTAGCAACAACTCCCCTTCTAACTGAAAAATATATAAAGCTTTAGAAGGGTTTAATACTTTCGAGCTTTTTAAAATTTTAAGTGAACCATGCACATTCCATTTGGAACTAAACCAAAGCTGTAATAAATCACCTAAGTACAAGTCCTGCTTTTTAAAAGGATAAGCATCAATCGACGCACCCTCTACAGGTGTGTAATAAGATTCTGTTCGACTTAAAATATTGAGATAATGATGTTGATAAAAATCAAAATTAGAAAAAATAGAGGCAACAGTAAGTGTTTTCATACTTATCTCCGATTTAGCCATTTTAGTGCTGGCAAGTTGGTTTAAATCCACACTGTTTGAATTTCTTCAAACGATTGTTCTGTTTTGAATCTAGCAATTGAACTTTTAAAGTACAAGTAGTTTCTTAGCTCACCGCCAAACTGGTTAAATAAAAGCCATACAGCACAAAAATGTAGTCAACATGACAATTTACACTTGACCCTTCTCAAAATCTCCTTATAATCGCATGCAGATTCTCCCATAGCTCAGTCGGTAGAGCGACGGACTGTTAATCCGCAGGTCCCTGGTTCGAGCCCAGGTGGGAGAGCCAAATACTAAAAAGCCCGCAGCATTAAAGCGGGCTTTTTTTTACCTTAAATTCATCAATATCTATAAAAAATCCCCTATCAACACATAGAGGATTTAATTTTCATGCTTAAACGACTTACTTGATTTAATGATCTAATCTAAGTTTAAAGAATATATTCCTTTCTTAAATCATTATTCCATTTCAACCACTTTTAAAGGATTAAAAGACTGGGTGGTCGGCATCATTTCAATACGATTAATATTAATATGTGAAGGTTGTGAAGCAACCCAAGCTACCGTATTTGCAATATCTTCAGGCAAAATTGGGTTCTTTTTATCATACAGATTGTTCACTTTCTCCTGATCGCCTTTAAAACGCACTAAAGAAAATTCTGTACCACCGCAAAGCCCCGGCTCAATATTCGTTACTCGAATGCCTGTACCAGACAAATCAGCTCGAAGGTTTAAACTAAATTGCTCCACGAATGCTTTGGTGGCACCGTAAACATTACCACCCGGATATGGATATGTACCTGCAATTGACCCCATATTGATAATTAAGCCAGACTTTTTATTTACCATATTCGGTAAAATTAGTCGGGTAACAGTAATAAGCCCCTTAACATTGGTATCAATCATCGTGTACCAATCATCTAAATCTGATTTATCTGCTGACTCCAACCCTAATGCCAATCCAGCATTATTAACCAATAGATCAATTTGACTAATTTGAAATTCAGCTGGTAAATCAACCAATGCTTTATTTATATTTTCTACGCTATCTGTCATATCAAATACTAAGGGATAGAATTTTTCACCAAGTTCTTGTTGTAATTCTTTTAGCTTTTCTGCCCGTCTTCCACAGCCAATAACTTTGTAACCTAACTCAATCAGTTTTTTTGAAATACTATAACCAAAGCCCGCAGAGGCGCCTGTAACTAATGCTAACATTCTTATATCCTTGAAATATTCGACTAATTTAGTTGAACTCATGATGAACATATCAGCCTTTATATTTACACAATATTTATTATTAGCCTAAAAAAATAAAAGTTTTTTTAAAAATTTTAAGAGAAATTAAAATCTATAAAAATATATTTATTAAATAATTATATGCATTAAAAAACTAAAAACAGAACATGCCTACCATCGAAGAGATAAAACTCACCTAATAAAAAAGTTTACCTTTCACAGTAAACTTTTTTAACTTAAAGCATTCAAGATTATGCAGGTACGCCACTGTGGAAACGGAAGGTATCATCAGGCGTTAAAATTAGATTCTTTTCAACCTCACGAATATGCTCAATGCGCTGCTGAATATCCTCTTTAGGGTTTTTCATTTTTGCAGTTTTTGCAACATCAAGTGCAAGTGCCAAATAGTCTTCAAAATGACGAGACTCAGACTTAAGCAAATAGCGATAATAGCGTCCTAACTCATCATCTACACGTGGAGCAAGTGCGTGAAAACGCTCGCATGAACGAGCCTCAACAAAAGCACCTACCACAAGTACATCAATTAAAGCCTCTGGCTCATAAGTACGAATCTCTTTACGGAGCCCACCAGCATAGCGCCCTGCACTTAAGCCATCCCACTTCTGACCACGCTTGGCCATAAGCTCAAGCACTTGTTCATAATGGAGCATTTCTTCCCGTACCAGTTGTGCAAGCTTTACTTGCAAATCAGGGAAAAAGCTATAACGGAACATTAAGTTCATTGCTGTACTAGCTGCTTTTTTTTCGCAATTAGCATGATCTTGCATCAAAATATCTAAATTATTGATTGCCTCATCTAACCATGCGTTTGGCGTTTGACATCCTAAAAAAGCCAAGACAGGTTGCATTAATTCATCGTAATTGATACTCGACATAACCAATTAACCTACCACCTGAATGGCTGCTTTCATATCTTTAACAGCTTGGACCAGACCTACAAAAATGCTATCAGCAATAATCGAATGCCCAATATTTAACTCGTGAATTTGTGAGATAGCAGCAATTGGAGCAATATTTTTAAGGTTAAGGCCATGACCAGCATTTACAACTAAACCTTTTGAAGCTGCGTATTCAACACCTTTGATAATACGTGCCAACTCAGCCTGTTGATCTTGCTCTGTTGCGGCATCTGCATATGCACCTGTGTGCAACTCAATCGTAGGTGCGCCACATGCAACTGCCGCATCAATTTGAGCTAAATCTGCATCAATAAATAATGATACGTCGCAACCAATAGCAGCTAAGACTTGAGTTGCAGCTTTAACTTTTTCAAAGTTACCTACTACATCTAAACCACCTTCAGTTGTTACTTCTTGGCGTCTTTCAGGAACAAAGCAGACATGCTGTGGCTGAATTTCTTTCGCAAACTCGACCATTTCATCAGTAACAGCCAACTCTAAATTCATGCGTGTTTTTAGTAATGGACGCATGCGGCGTACGTCATCATCTTGAATATGTCTGCGGTCTTCACGCAAATGCAAGGTAATCCCTTCTGCACCAGCTTGTTCACAAATGAGAGCAGCTTCTACAGGGTCGGGATAAGTAGTACCGCGCGCCTGTCTTAAAGTAGCAACATGGTCTATGTTTACACCAAGCAATGCAGCCATAAATAAATCCTAATTACGATTGAGTTTGAGTGTTTTGAATCCACAATTGTCGACTTTTTAGGGAACGATCTCCTAAAAGCGATGTAATCATTTGGCGGTATAGTTTACCTAATAATTGCAATTGTTCGAGAGAAAAATCCTGCCCGTGCTCATAATCCAACATAGACAAAATTGCTTTCCCTGACAAAGAAGAACGACCCGCTTGTACAACAGGAGCAAAGCCTTCTGTCACTTGAAATTGGTAAAACTGATGAGCCTGAATCGGCTGTTGTTGGGTATCGACTGAGAAATCAATCGCGTATCCAAGTTCAGGAAGTAAAACATGCTCGAATTGGCGCAAAATCTGCCTCAGAAAAAGGTCAGGATTTTCGTGAGAAGATAATTGTTGTAATTGAAGTAACGTTAACTGATATTGCTCAAAAGTTTGTGGCATTGTTTCTTCTAATGGACAAAGTCTAAGAACAACTTCATTTAAATAAAATCCGGCAAAAAAAGCATCACCAAAAAAGAAAACTGGCTGATTTAAGATTTCAAGCTTAGTAAAGTTCTTCAGCTCACTTTTACCCGTTGCCTGTAATCGAATAGGTTGATACTGAGGAGGCGGAGTCTGTCTTAAAATACCATCGACTCGCCCATACTCCTGAGTAAAAAGATGCACAATATGGCTTTTTTCACGATACTTACGATGATGAATCATATATCCATGTAGGATTTCATTGCGCATCATAAAAAGAAACTATTCCTTAGATTCTTTTTCTTTCTTATCGTCGTCATCACCATCAGGAATTACAGCCCCCACAACAGCAGCTGTACCCTTCACTACGCCTTTAGTTGTTTTGTAAGCAATACCTACTGGTACGGTTACAAGCTTATAAATACAACCTTGCAACATCAATGTACATCCAATTATAGCAACCAATGATGTAATTGTTTTCATACCAGTATCCTTATCCTTTAGATATCACTATATCCTAAGCTTTTTAAAGCACGCTCATCATCAGACCAGCCACCCTTCACTTTTACCCAAAGTGTGAGCATAATTTTTTGCTCAAACATCCTTTCCATATCTTTTCGGGCATCCATACCAATTGTTTTAAGCTTGGCACCTTTTTCACCAATCACAATCGCTTTTTGGCCCGCACGATCTACAAAAATCGTTGCATCAATATAAGTACAAGCTGGCTTTAAACGACCCGTTTTTTCATTAACAACTTCTTCTTCCGTTTTGAAAGATTCAATTTGTACTGTTAAATCATAAGGTAGTTCTTCACCTAACTGACGCATAATTTTTTCACGAATAATTTCGCTAGCTAAAAAGCGTTCAGAACGGTCAGTAATCTGATCAAATGAATACAAAGGTGCTTGATAAGGAAGATACTTCTCAATCGTTTCGCTCAAGTGTTCCAGATTTGCTCCGCGTAACGCAGATACAGGAACGATCTCGGCAAAATTCATAAGCTTAGCACGCTCTTGAATTAAAGGAAGAATATCTCTTTTCTCTTCAAAAGTATCAACCTTGTTAATCACCAAAATAACTGGCATTTCAGCATTCTTGAGTTTTTCAAGTACTAAGTCGTCATTTGGTGTCCACTTATAAGCATCAATAACAAATAAGACCAAATTAACATCGCGTAATGCAGAATGAGCTGCACGGTTCATCATCTTATTAATAGCACGCACTTCTTTTTTATGCATACCTGGGGTATCTACATATACCGCCTGCATTTTTTCACGCGAATCAATACCAATAATTTTATGACGTGTTGTTTGAGGTTTACGCGAAGTAATAGAGAGCTTTTGACCTAGCAAATGGTTCATGAGGGTAGATTTACCCACATTTGGACGTCCTACAATCGCCACAAATCCGCTCTTAAAATCCGAAGGAATTGTTACGCCTTTGGAACTAAAAAATTGATCAATCAGATTATTAGGATCTTGGTTATCATTTGAATCTGGATTGATTTGATCAGAATGCATCGACATGCAGGTTATTGCTCCAATAACTTTAAAATTTCCGCCGCTGCTGCCTGCTCGGCAAAACGACGACTTGAACCCTCACCATAAATCCTTGATAAACCATCTATCAAACATTCAACTTTAAAGTGCTGGTGAGGTGCATCACCCTGAATATCTACAACCTCGTAAACAGGGAGAGGTTTTTTACGTGCTTGTAGATACTCTTGTAAACGTGATTTCGGGTCTTTAAGTTGATCCGTAGGTTCTATATGGTCTAAATAGGGTACATACCATTTTAGCACAATATCGGTAAGTAAGTTGAGATCACCACTATCAATATAAATTGCACCAATAATCGCTTCTACCGTATCAGCCAATATTGACTCACGATGATGACCACCAGATTTCAATTCACCCGTACTTAATATTAAACACCGACTAAGTTGCAAATCGGTTGCAATCTTACCTAAAGCTTCCTGACGAACTAAAGTCGCTCGCATACGCGTTAAGCGACCTTCATTTTCATTTGGATAGGCATGATATAGATAATTGGCAACAATCATACCTAATAGTGAATCACCTAAAAATTCCAAGCGCTCGTAATTGTATTTATGACTCACCGAACGATGAGTCAAAGCTAACTGCAACAATTCAAGCTGCTTGAATTGATATCCGATTCGACTCAATAAGCGAGGATCACTTAGTTTGAACTGATGTTTTATCAAAACTCTTCTCAAAGGTTAAAACTAAATCAATATTTAGTAAGAAAGGTTTTCTTACCTCATATTTCTTTTGGACTTTTAGACCAGACTCATTAAACACTTGCGCAATCTCTTTAAAATGAAGATCACGAATATTGTTCATTTCCAATCGCTGATCCATTTGCGTCACAAACTTCTGTGGGGTGATCTCAGAAGAGCTTTCTTGTAAAAGCTCCTCTATTTGATTATTAATCAATCGATCATCCCAATATGCTGGCCAAACTGCAAGTACAGCTTTTACTGCAATTGCAAATATAACCACCCCAAATAAAATTGCTAAATACGAAGTACCTTGTTGTGCCTTACGCATTTCTTTTTTCCTAATGGTTGTTTTTAATCTATTTTTCCATTTCGGCCAAAGTTAGGAAGATGTAAGCCCGGTTCTTTATGCATCCACACATAGAATGCTCGCCCTGTTAAATTTTCTTCAGGAACGAAGCCCCAGAAACGACTGTCTGCACTTTGATCACGGTTATCCCCCATTGCAAAGTAATGTCCTTTTGGAACAGTCACTTCCCAATATAAACCGTCTTGGTTTGCATATTTACCATTTTCAACATAGTTGATAAATGGTGCTTGACGCGCCACATTTACGCCTTCAAGTTCACGCATTCTAAAGGTGTGCTCACCAATCGTCTCTTTATGATAAATAGACGTTGGAGTATCTAATACATCTTTTTCACGACTAAACTGCGTTAATACTTTAGGTACTTTTTGTCCGTTAATAATCAATTGTCCATGATCATAAACAAGATGATCACCCGGCAAACCGATTACACGTTTAATATAGCTGATGGTAGGTTGAGGTGGATAACGGAACACAATCACATCACCACGCTTTGGTTCTCCCACATCAATAATTTTCTTATTGACGATAGGTAAACGCACACCATAATCAAATTTATTAACCAAAATAAAATCACCAGTTTCTAAAGTAGGCACCATAGAGTCTGATGGAATATTAAATGGTTCATAAAGAAATGAACGAAGTACAAGTACTACAGCTAAAACTGGCCAAAAGTCATAGGCCCATGTAATAACAAAATTTTCGTTCCCACGCCCTTTATTTGCACGCTGTTTGAATACAAATTTATCTAACAACCACACTGCAAATAGAATCAGCGTAACTGGAACAAGAATTAAATTAAAATCAAAATCCACACGACCTCACTCGCAGCCTAGCTGCTTGTCTTAAAGTGGGGAAAAGCAATATTTTACTTCTCCCACCCTCATTTCTTATCTTTCTACTTTCAATACAGCCAAGAACGCTTCTTGTGGAATTTCAACACTTCCCACTTGTTTCATACGTTTCTTACCTTCTTTTTGCTTAGAAAGTAGTTTTTTCTTACGTGAAACGTCACCACCATAACATTTCGCTAATACGT
Organism: Acinetobacter sp. 161(2023); assembly: GCF_037027805.1. Classification (NCBI taxonomy): domain Bacteria; kingdom Pseudomonadati; phylum Pseudomonadota; class Gammaproteobacteria; order Moraxellales; family Moraxellaceae; genus Acinetobacter; species Acinetobacter sp. 161(2023). The sequence goes on from NZ_JAZEYD010000006.1 coordinate 73,761, forward strand.
TTTTACGCATTGCTTTTACAGTAGAACGAGCAATAATTTGTGCACCAATCGCCGCTTGAATAGCAACATCGTACATTTGGCGAGGAATCAAATCTTTCATTTTCTCAACCAATGCAATACCACGGTGACGCGCGTCATTACGGTGACAAATCATAGCCAAGGCATCAACCTTGTCACTATTAATTAATACATCAACCTTAACTAAAGCTGAACTTTCGAAACGCACAAAGTTATAGTCAAGCGATGCAAAACCACGAGAGCATGATTTTAATTTATCAAAGAAATCCATAACAACTTCAGCCATCGGGATCTCAAAGGTAATAGAAACTTGATTACCCAAGAATTTCATATCTTTTTGAACACCACGGCGTTCAATACAAAGGGTCATTACATTCCCTAGGTACTCTTGCGGAACAAGGATATGACACTCTGCAATCGGTTCACGCAAATCTTCTACAGTAGATCCATCTGGCATTTTTGATGGACTATCGATATAAATCGTTTCGCCCTTCTTGGTTAATGCTTCATAAATTACGGTAGGTGCAGAACTGATGAGATCAAGATCATACTCACGCTCTAGACGCTCTTGTACAATCTCCATGTGTAGCATCCCTAAGAAGCCACAACGGAAACCAAAACCTAATGCATCTGAACTTTCTGGTTCAAAGAATAAAGCCGAGTCGTTGATCTGCAATTTTTGTAGCGCTTCACGGAATGGCTCAAAATCACTCGCATCAATCGGGAAAAGACCCGCATAAACCTGCGGTTTAACCTTTTTAAAACCTGGTAAAATTGCAACATCAGGCGTAGCAGCAAGAGTAATAGTGTCACCTACTGGCGCACCAAAAATATCTTTAATACCCGCAATTACAAAGCCTACTTCACCAGCTTCAAGAATATCTGTTTCAGTATGCTTAGGATTAAATACACCCACTGAAGTTACTGGATGAGTTTGCCCTGTCGATTTAACCAACATTTTGTCGCCCTTACGGATACGACCTTGTTTAATACGTACAAGAGAAACTACACCTAAGTAGTTATCAAACCACGAGTCGATAATTAATGCTTGCAATGGAGCATCACGATCGCCTTCAGGTGATGGAATAACATCGACTAACCGTTCTAAAACACCCTCAACACCCAGGCCAGTTTTTGCTGAACAGGTTGGTGCATCAGTTGCTTCGATCCCGATAATTTCTTCAATTTCATGAATTACACGCTCAGGTTCAGCCTGCGGTAAATCAATTTTATTTAAAATAGGAAGAACTTCGAGACCTTGTTCAATCGCGGTATAACAGTTTGCAACTGATTGTGCTTCTACACCTTGTGCAGCATCTACAACCAATAGCGCCCCTTCACATGCAGCTAATGAACGAGAAACTTCATACGAGAAGTCTACGTGTCCAGGAGTATCAATAAAGTTAAGTTGATATTCCTGACCATTAGGATGAGTATAATATAGCGTTACAGAAGCGGCTTTAATGGTAATCCCACGTTCGCGCTCAAGCTCCATTGAGTCTAAGACTTGAGCTTGCATTTCACGATCTTGTAGACCACCACACATCTGAATAAAACGGTCAGCCAATGTAGACTTACCATGGTCAATGTGAGCAATAATCGAGAAATTTCGTATATTTTTGATATCGACGGATTTTTTAGCTTGCGCCATGGGTTACCTTGAGAAAATATAGAGTGCTATGTAGCTTGTTTTAATACACAGCCAAAGCAGTTAAATTAATTGCGTGCGATTATAACAGATGGATATTTTAAAGTATCCAAAATAATCATGAGCTTTGTACATATGTTTTAACAAGGATAAGCACAGTGAGCATATTGCTTCAGGTTATCGAGCATATGAAACTGTAAAATCATAAGGGTTTATGCTTGAATCAAGAGGCTTGTACGCATGAGTAAAAGTTGGAGACATTCGTTTTGGACGCCCTGTAGCAATTTCAATGCATGCCCATTTAGTATTTCCAACAAATAATACAGCCTGATCTGATGGGCGGAAAAATACATATTGGCGGAAAGAATAGAGAGCGTTGATGTCATCTAACCATGTGCGTAATACAATTTGTTCGCCTTCAAATGCAGCTTTACGATATTGCACATGATGCTCAACCGCGACCATTGCATGTTTTAGCTCAAGATACTTAGTTACCCCCACTCCTAACGTTTCAACATGAGCAGCAGCGACATCTTGCATCCACTGAACATACATCACATTGTTCACATGCCCTAAAGCATCAATATGATGTGGCTGCACCTGAATATGTAAATCAAAAATACTACTCACAAAGATTCACTCTTATTTATTAACTTTTAAACTGAAATAAGTGTAGGTAGATATCACTATACGCTCAATATAAATAACAAAAAACCACCCATATTTAGAGTGGCTCATTGTTTATTTTCAAGTTTACTGGATACGTAAGCCAAGCATAGCACGTTGTCCCTGACGGATAATTGCAACACGTGCTACCGTATTTTTTTGCAAGTTAGAAACAACTTTTGAAAAATCCTGACTATTTAAAATCTGGTTATTGTTGACTTGAATAATCACATCACCTGGAATGATATTTGACAATGATGCCAAGCCACCACGGCGAACATCTTGTACATAAATACCGCCTTTTACACTTAAAGCACTTTTTTCTGGTTCAGCCAAATCACGAATGCTCATGCCTAAAACTGGGCCTTTAGATACAGCACCTTGGGTACCTGTAGCAGGTGTTTCATCTGGGGAAGTCGTTAAAGTTGCTGAAATATTACGGATTTTGTCATCACGTAATACTTCAAACTGAACAGTTTGATTCGGCTGTACTTTGTTTAATGCGTAGAGTAATTCACTGGTGCGCGGTACTGGATTACCGTTATATTTCAAAATCACATCCCCCGCTCTAAGCCCTGCTTTTTGTGCAGGCGAGTTCGGAGAAATTTGAGTAATTAAAGCACCTTCAGGTTTTGGTAACTTGTAAGCATCTGCAAGATTTCGGTCAATATCTTGCATCATCACACCAAGATAAGAGCGTGTGACCTTACCTTTAGTTTTCAGTTGTTCGGCTACATCCATCGCTACGTCAATCGGGATAGAGAAAGACAAACCCATATAGCCGCCAGTACCACTAAAGATACGAGAGTTTACGCCGACCACTTCACCATTTTGGTTAAACAATGGACCACCAGAGTTACCTGGGTTTAGCGCAACATCAGTTTGAATAAACGGCACTGAAGTTTCACCACTCATATTCCGTGATTTAGCGCTGACAATCCCGGCCGAAGCTGAGTAGTCAAAACCAAATGGCGAACCAATTGCTAAAACTGGCTCTCCCACGCGTAAGCGGTCAACGTTCCCTACTCGTAAAGCAGGATAATTATTTCCTGTCACCTTTAACAGTGCAACGTCTGTACGCTCATCACTACCTACCACCGTTGCATCAATTTCACGGCGATCATTTAAAGTAATACTAATCCGTGAAGCATTTTCAATCACATGATGGTTTGTGAGTAAATAACCATCTTTACTAATAAAGAAAGCACTACCGTATGCGGTTTTTTCTTGTGGACCCTGTTGCTGTGGAATGATGACCTGATTACCAAAGAAACGTTTTAAAATTTCAGGGACTTGCTGCTGCAACAGTTCATCCTGAGTCATTTTTTTTACGACGTTTACACTCACCACGGCTGGACTAACTTGTTCAACGAGGTTTGAAAAATCAACAGCAGCATTTGCCTGAACAGCAGCAACTGTAAATACCGCTGCATACATTCCTTGTTGTAAATAGCGAGATTTCATTCGGTGCTCACCCACAATTGGTCTACGAGAATAAGAATAAAACTGTTGTATCACAACACTTTGGGGTTGTGCGTAACAATATGTTTATTTGTAAGACATCCTTACAATCGTTATTTTACGCATTGCAACTTTTTAAGCCAATTGCAATTTTTCTCTGAGTTAGAGCGCTTAAGCTCTTGCCTTTTTAGATAAAAAGGGGTGTCATTAGCGGACGTTTAAAATTGTTGCGAATGGACATGCCTAATTTACAGACAATTCACCACTTTGACGTGATTATTGTGGGCAGCGGCGGCGCTGGTTTAAGTCTGGCTTTATCGCTACCAAATCATTTTAATATTGCTGTTTTAGCCAAAGCTGCTTTAACTGAAGCAAGTACCTTCTACGCCCAAGGTGGTGTTGCTGCTGTTCTTGATGAGACCGACTCTATTCAACAGCACATTAATGACACTATGATTGCAGGTGCTCATTTATGTGAAATGGATGCGGTACAACATACCGTAGAAGGCGGTCGTCCTTCTGTTGATTTTCTTTTAAAGCAAGGCGTGCAATTTACTTTAGATGAAGATGAACAACTTCATTTAACGCGCGAAGGCGGTCATTCACAACGCCGTATTATCCATTCAGCTGATGCAACTGGTAAAGCTATTTCAACCACCTTGGTTGAGCGTGCTCAAGAACGTAAAAATATTACTATTTTTGAAAACTACATTGCGATTGATTTAATTACATCGCATAAATTGGGTTATACAGATCAAGCGAATCGCGCTATTGGCTTGTATGCCTTAGATGAAAATACGGAAAAAGTTCATACTTTCCTTGCGCCATTTACCGCACTTGCTTGCGGCGGTGCGATGAAAGCTTACCTTTATACATCTAACCCTGATATTGCTACAGGCGATGGTATTGCTATGGCTTACCGCGCAGGTTGCCGTGTAGCTAACATGGAATTTAACCAGTTCCATCCAACCTGCCTGTACCATCCGCAAGCACGCTCTTTTTTAATTACCGAAGCCATGCGTGGTGAAGGCGCTTACTTACGCTTACCTGATGGTGAGCGTTTTATGCTACGTTTTGACGATCGTGCAGAACTGGCTCCTCGCGATATTGTGGCACGTACCATTGACCATGAAATTAAACGTCTTGGTATTCGTCATGTGTGGTTGGACATTACCCACAAATCACCTGAATTTATTAAGGAGCACTTCCCTACACTTTATGCACGATTGCTTGAGTTAGGCATCGACATTACCAAAGACATGATTCCAGTGGTGCCAGCAGCTCACTATACGTGTGGTGGTGTTGTGGTTGACTCAAATAGCCAAACGGATATTGAAGGTTTATATGCGATTGGTGAGACGTCTTATACTGGCTTACATGGTGCAAACCGTATGGCAAGTAACTCATTACTTGAGTGCTTCGTTTACGGCATGAGTGCAGCAAAAGATATCGAAAATAAATTTGACCAAGATTCTAAACCTCCAGAAGTACCTACTTGGGATGATTCACAAGTAACCAATCCAGATGAAGATGTCGTGATTTTACAAAACTGGGATGAGTTACGTTCGACCATGTGGAACTACGTCGGTATTGTCAGAACCACGAAACGTTTAGAACGGGCTTTACACCGTATTGAAATGTTAAAGCGTGAAATCACTGAATATTATCAAGACTACCGTGTCAGTAAAAACCTAATTGAGCTTCGAAACCTTGTTTTGGTATCTGAAATGATTGTGCGCTGTGCTATGCAACGTAAAGAGTCACGTGGTCTACATTACACACTCGATTATCCAGAAACCTCGAGTGAGATTCGTAAAACGGTTTTAACTCCTCCAAATTTTGCAGTAGAACAGCCATTAGTTAATACTGATATTTAAGCTGTTCTTCAATAAAAAAGCACAGTTCAGACTGTGCTTTTTTATTTGGTTTAATATTTATGATTTAGGTGGAATTGAATAAGTCGCGGTCACATGCGCAACGGGCTCATCCAAACCTACTGAATAAATCCAGACCTCACCCACCACCAAACTCTTTCCGACTTTCATGAGTTTACATTCACTGCGTAAGTCTTGATCACCCGCGGGTTTTCTTAGAAAATTTATATTAAAGTTGGTCGTTACAGCCAAACCAATAATTCCGATTTCACCTAATATTGCAATATATAAAGCAAAATCAGCCAAAGTCATCATGGTTGGACCCGATATGGTGCCACCAGGACGTTGATGTCTTTGATCTACGTGATAATAAACAACTGCAGCTTTAGGTGTGACTGATTCAATCGTGCAATGTTCAAGACTTGGTGGAAATTCCTTTTCAAGAAATGTCACGATTTCTTCTTTTGAGCTTTTCATCCTTGTTATTCTTCAATCTATAAATCATATATAAGATAGCATAAGAAAATAACAGATATTTTCTATGACGATTTAAACCAGAATTATCGTCATTTTTCACCACTCCCATAGTTTATAAGAGTGGCGCATCCATTTTTACTTATCCTAAATATTGCAAAGCCTGTTCGAACACTTGATCAGGACTTTGGGTTGCATCTATTCGCTTAATACGTTCCGGTTCAGCTTTCCATAAGGTTTCATAGCCTTCACGAACCTTAGTGAAAAAACTTAATTTTTCTTGCTCAAAACGGTCTAAAGCACCGCGTTCGCGTGCACGGTTCATACCGAGTTCAATCGGTGCATCTAGCCAAAAAGTCACCTCAGGCATGCGCGAAACAAAATTCTGATTTAAAAGCTGTAATTTATCTTGGCTTAAACCACGACCAGAACATTGGTAAGCAAAACTTGCATCGGTAAAACGATCACTTAATACAATTTTGTTAGATTCTAGAGCTGGCAAAATAACTTGTTGTAAATGCTGAGCTCGTGCCGCATAAATTAAGAGTAGCTCAGTATCATGGCTCATATTTTCATCATGATTTACTGCCAAAAGCATCGAACGTATTTGTTCTGCTAATGGTGTACCACCTGGTTCACGGGTTAAAACAACTTGTTTACCTTGTTCTTCAAAATGCTGATGAATTTTTCGAATGAGTGTAGTTTTGCCTACCCCTTCCGTGCCTTCAAAGCTAATAAACATCTCTTTTCCTTATTTCTTCGATCTCAACACGGATAAGTACTCTTGTACCGCTTGATTATGAGCCTGCAAATCTGCTGTAAATTTATGACCACCATTACCAGTTGCCACAAAATAAACATTATTTGAATCATCTGGATGCAATGCAGCTTCAATTGCTTTTTGACTTGGTAAAGCAATTGGCGTTGGCGGTAAACCATTAATTGTATAGGTATTATATGGAGTTGGCGTACGTAAGTCTTCGCGAGTAATGTTACCCTTATAGTTCGCTCCCATACCATAAATTACAGTTGGGTCTGTTTGTAGACGCATACCAATTTTTAAGCGTCGAACAAATACACCTGATACTTGCTCAAGCTCACTATCTAAACTTGTTTCTTTTTCAACAATTGAAGCCATAATTAAAGCTTCATATTTATCTTTATAAGGTAAGTTTGGTGCACGATTTGCCCAAGCTGCATCTAGAGCTTTCATTTGGTGATGATATAAATCGGTAAGAATTTTCTTATCAGTCTCACCCTTGGCAAAGAAATAAGTATTAGGCGCAAATAGACCTTCAGGATGTTCATAAGGAATCCCAAGCGCTTTCATCAGCTGATCATCTGGTAAATCTAATATTGTATTTTTTACGTTTTTATCATTCTTTAATGCAGTAATAAGCTGTTTAAAAGTCGTACCTTCAATGACCAAAACACGGTTCATCTGAGCATTATCCGCATTAGATAACATCTCTAATACTTCTCTTACACTCATTCCATGTTCAATTTCATACACCCCAGCTTTCATGCTGTCATGAATCATAAATTTTTGATAAAGCTTTAACACTACTGGAAAGCTAACTTTGCCTTCTTTTGCCAACCGATCAATAAAACCAGAATAGGTTTCACCAGATGTAATAGATAACATCTGTTTTTTACCTTCTATAGGATAAGCTTTAAATAAGCTTGACCATAAAATGGCAAAAGCAGCAATTAAAAAAACAAATAAACCAATTAGAACCAATCGCTTAGGAAATTTTGGAGATTGTTTCTTGATATTTTTCTTGGCATTTTTTGCTTTCGCATTCACAGGTGGCTTCGGCATATTAATGAATCTGATTCAAGTTAAGGATATGAAATAAATCTATGCATGCCCGTGTTTCTAGTGTTTTCTCCCCTAAATGAGTGACTACTCGCATAGGGTGTAAAGCATTACAAAAGAATAGACTTTGTATTTCAGATACTTCATCTAGTTCGATTACACGCACTTCACAGGCAATATCATGGTGCTGCATACGCGCCAGAATTTCTGCCCGCATTACACCGTGGACGCCATTATAGCGAAGTTCAGGAGTAATCCATCTATCATTTAAATGAATAAAACAATTACTGCTGACCCCTTCAACAATATAACCTTGTACATCAGTAACTAATGCTTCAGCCCACCCAAGTTGATCTGCTTCTTTTTTTAGCAACACTTGTTCAAGACGGTTTAAAGATTTAAGCCCAACCAAACTCGGCATGGTTAAACCTAATGCCTGATTTAAAACACCACACTGCATAAAGTCTGGCTGAAATGGTTCTAAAGCTTTTGGATAAAACCAGATATAAATATCAGCCTGATGCTTTGGTAAGCTATAACCACGGTCGCCTATCCCACGACTAATCACAATTTTTAAAGTACCGTTGAGCACACGATTCTGCTTTTGTAGTTGCTGCAAACTCTGTTCTATGAGTTCAAAATCCGCAGTTAAAGACAGTTTTTGACATGCAAGTTTTAAACGCTCCCAATGTCTTTCTTGAAGCTCAATCTGGTTTTGGAAAACACGAATTGTGGTAAAGCATCCATCTCCATAATGAAATGCTCGATCCAGTAAAGGAATGGTTTCAACAGGTTGCCCATTTTTAAAACACCACATGTTTAATCCACCCTCTGCTTAAAACGACCCAACAATACAACACCTTTCATTTAAATAATAAATGACTGATTTTAAAAAATTATACCGATTTCGTATCTACTTTTGAAACTTGTTCTATATCAAGTTTTAAGATTAGTTTATCTCATTTTACTATTTCTATTTTTTTCATATTAAATTCGTTTTTTATTATTTTTTTAGAATAAAGACTAGCGCTATTCTTCGTTCATGTTTTGAACATTTCATATTTTTTGAGGACTTATCTCATGCGTTTTTCACAATTAAAAGTCGGGGTTATCGCTGCACTTCTGTCTGTTTCATCATTTGCAGCGCAAGAATTTTTAAACGTCTCTTACGATCCTACTCGTGAGTTATATACAGATTTCAATAAACAGTTCGGTACTTACTGGAAACAACGTACTGGACAAGATATTCAGTTTAAACAATCACACGGCGGTTCTGGTAAACAGGCTCGTGCAGTTATTGATGGCTTAAATGCAGATGTAGTGACATTAGCGCTTGCAGCGGATATCGATGAAATTGCTGAAAAAGCGAAATTACTTCCAACTGACTGGCAGAAAAAGTTACCGCAAAACTCTACACCATATACCTCAACAATCGTGTTTTTAGTTCGTAAGGGTAACCCTAAACAAATTAAGGACTGGGGTGATTTAATCAAACCGGGCGTAGAAGTTATTACGCCAAACCCGAAAACTTCTGGTGGCGCTCGCTGGAACTATCTTGCTGCTTGGGCTTGGGCAAAACATCAAGCAGGTGGTAATGATGCAAAAGCTCAAGAATTTGTCCGCCAAATTTATAAACACACTAAAGTTTTAGACTCAGGTGCACGTGGTGCAACTACGACTTTTGCTGAACGTGGCATTGGTGATGTATTGCTAGCTTGGGAAAACGAAGCACATTTAGCTACCCGCGAACAACCAGGCAAGTTTGAAATTATTACACCATCACTTTCGATTTTAGCTGAGCCACCAGTGGCAGTTGTTGAGAAAAATGCCACTAAAAAAGGCAACCTTACAATCGCTAAAGGTTACCTCAACTACTTGTACTCACCTGCTGGCCAAGAAATTGCTGCACGTAACTTCTACCGCCCTCGTAATGCAGCTGTACTCAAGAAATACAGCAATGTATTTAAGCCGTTAAAACTTGTGACTATTGATAAAGAGTTTGGTGGTTGGACGAAGGTACAAAAACAACACTTCGACAATGGTGGTGTTTTCGATCAAATCGTGAAAATCAATAGTGCAGAGAAGTAATTCTTTGTACTAAAGATAGGGAGAACTGACATGATTCATACTGTAATTGTTCCAGGTGTAGGTGGAAGTGAACATCAGCATTGGCAATCGTGGTTGCAGCGTAAGCTCGTGTCTAGTTCTCGTGTTGAGCAAAAAAACTGGGATAGACCTGTACTAAATGAATGGGTTGAGCAATTCGTTAAAACGGTTCAAGCAGCCCCAGCTCCTGTACAAATTATTGCGCATAGCTTTGGTTGCTTAACAAGTGTTGCTGCTTTAGCTGAGCATCCAGAGTTAAAAACCCGAGTTAAGAAACTTATTTTGGTCGCTCCGGCAAATCCTGCACGCTTTGGGGAAGCAGGGTTTGCTCGACATAGTTTGACAGACTACAAGGATTATTTTCATCAATTAAAAATTGATGTGCCTACAACGCTACTCATTAGTGAAAATGATCCATGGCTCGGTTTTTTTGATGCTTTGCAACTTGCGAAATCATGGAAATTAAATCCGATTAACCTTGGTGAAGTCGGCCATATTAATGTTGCTTCAGGTTTTGGCCCGTTTCCAGATTTGCTGAATTATTTGATTCCAGAAGATTCGATGTGTAGTCACTCATCTATCGACCCGGTAAAAACTCATTTCTCTTTGAAATTTGCTTAATACCCAGCTTTATATCGCACCGTTTATCTTTATTTATTCGCTTACTGGTTTCAGCAGGCTTTTCTCTTTGAGGAAATATCATGTCGCAGCGATCCCGAGTGCTGCCTGGGTTTGGTCTATCTTTGGGCTTCACCCTCGCCTACGTTTCTTTTATTGTGCTTATTCCATTAGCCGCAGTCTTTATCAAATCATTTGGAATTGGATGGGACGGATTATGGGAAATTTTAACCTCTGAGCGTATTTTAAAATCGCTTCAGCTCAGCTTTAGTTCAGCTTTAATCGCAGCCTTTATTAATGTTGTGTTTGGCTTACTTTTAGCTTGGTGCCTTGTCCGTTATAACTTTCCTGGAAAACGCTTGGTTGATGCATTAGTCGATTTACCTTTTGCTCTTCCAACTGCAGTTGCAGGTATTGCACTGACTTCGCTCTATGCACCCACTGGCTGGATCGGTCAATATTTAGAACCACTCGGTATTCAAGTTGCATATACGCCAATCGGTATTACGTTGGCATTAATATTCATCGGTATTCCATTCATTGTAAGAACAGTTCAACCTGTACTCAGTGATATCGAAACTGAACTTGAAGAAGCAGCTTCGGCACTCGGCGCAAATCGCTGGCAGACAATTACTAAGATTATTTTACCGATATTACTACCAGCTCTATTCACAGGCTTTGCTTTAGCATTTGCTCGCGGTGTCGGTGAATATGGTTCAGTTATTTTTATTGCAGGCAACCAGCCGTTTAAAACAGAAATTGCTCCGCTCATGATCATTTCACGCCTTGAAGAATATGATTATGCAGGTGCAACAACCATTGCTGCGGTCATGTTAGTTCTCTCTTTTATTATTTTATTTGCCATTAATTTACTTCAAGCGTGGGCAAACCGTCGTACAGGGAGAAATATCACATGAACCTACATACTGACAGCAATGCACTTGCGCTTAAATTGCAATCACGAGATGCGACACGTGAACCAACTTGGGTACGTTACACACTCATTACCGTGGCTCTGATTTTCTTCTTAAGCTGCCTGATGTTGCCACTTATTCTGGTGTTTGTAGAAGCATTTAAACAAGGACTTGAAGTCTACGTTCAGGCTTTGATTGATCCAGATACGTTATCAGCAGTGAAATTAACTTTATTAACCGCAGCAATTGCAGTTCCGATTAACGTGATATTTGGTGTTGCCGCAGCATGGGCTGTCTCTAAGTTCCAATTTAGAGGTAAGGCAGTTTTAACCACCATCATTGATATGCCTTTTTCGGTTTCACCTGTTATTGCAGGTTTAATGATTGTACTTATTTTTGGTGCTCAAGGTTGGTTTGGCGGCTGGTTAATGGACCATGACATTAAGATCTTGTATGCAGTACCTGGAATTGTTTTAGCAACCATCTTTATTACAGTCCCTTTTGTAGCACGTGAGTTAATTCCACTGATGGAAGCTCAAGGAACAGAGGAAGAAGAAGCAGCGATTGTATTGGGTGCTTCAGGCTGGCAAACCTTTTGGAAAGTGACATTACCTAACATTAAATGGGGTTTGATTTACGGCGTGATTCTGTGTAATGCCCGTGCAATGGGTGAGTTTGGTGCAGTATCGGTAGTTTCTGGCCACATCCGTGGTGAAACCAATACCCTGCCACTTCATGTCGAAATTTTATATAACGAGTACACCTTTAGCGCAGCGTTTGCCGTGTCCTCATTGCTTGCTTTTTTAGCCCTATTAACGCTGGTATTGAAAACGTGGTTAGAACTACATCAAGACAAACCAGAACCACATTCAACTGATTCGTAAGGAATGAAATCATGAGTATTCAAGTTAAAAATATTGAAAAACACTTTGGTGCATTCCATGCGCTTAAAAATATTTCACTCGATTTTCCGGAAGGCGAACTGGTTGCCCTACTCGGCCCATCTGGTTGCGGTAAAACAACCCTACTTCGGATTATTGCAGGATTAGAATCAGCTGATGGTGGTCAAGTGCTACTTGAAGGTGAAGACGCGACCAATGTACACGTGCGTGAACGTCAGGTTGGTTTTGTATTTCAGCACTATGCTTTATTCCGTCACATGACAGTATTTGACAATATTGCTTTTGGTTTACGTGTTCGTCCTCGTGCAACACGCCCATCTGAAGCTGAAATTAAAAAACGTGTTACTCGTTTACTCGATCTAGTTCAACTTGGATTTTTAGCAGACCGCTACCCTGCTCAGCTTTCTGGTGGACAACGTCAGCGTATTGCTTTAGCCCGTGCTTTGGCAGTAGAACCTCGAGTCTTATTGCTTGATGAACCATTTGGTGCGTTAGATGCTAAAGTCCGTAAGGAGTTACGCCGCTGGTTACGCAACTTGCATGATGAATTGCATATTACGTCAATCTTTGTAACCCACGATCAGGAAGAAGCACTTGAGGTTGCAGACCAAATTATTGTAATGAATAAGGGTAATGTTGAGCAGATCGGTTCGCCTCGTGAAGTTTATGAAAAACCATCAACACCATTTGTATTTGATTTCTTGGGTCAGGCAAATCGCTTTGAAGGTGAAAACACAGGCGGTATTATCCGTATTGGCAATGACCGTATTCAATTACCAACGTTAGTTGAAGCACCTCAAGGAAAAGTGATTGCTTTTGCCCGTCCAGATGAGTTACATATTCACTCGCAACCTCAGGCGAATAGCATTGAAGCCACTTTTGTACGTGAAATCTGGATTGCTGGAAAAGTTGTGGCGGAATTACAAGATCGTAATGGACGTTTAATTGAGATTGCTCTGAGCAATGAAGCTGCAAAATTACATGCGTTTAAACCAAATCAAACCGTTTGGGTAAGTGCCTCTCAACTGCACTTATTTGCAGATCAAGTTGCTTAAGAAATATATTTGGTAAGGAAAAGTGTGAATGAACTTTCAACAATTAAGAATTATCCGAGAAACAGTACGCCAAAACTTTAACTTAACCGAAGCATCGGCTGCACTCTACACGTCTCAATCGGGTGTAAGTAAACATATTAAAGATTTAGAAGATGAGCTAGGTGTACAGCTTTTTATACGAAAAGGTAAACGTCTTTTAGGTTTAACAGAACCAGGACAGTCTCTTCTTGGCATCGTTGAACGCATGTTGGTTGATGCTGAAAATATTAAACGCCTTGCAGAAGACTTTAATAAAGTTGATGAAGGCACATTAACGATCGCAACGACCCATACTCAGGCACGTTATGTGCTACCTCCGATCGTCAATCAATTTAAGAAGTTATTTCCTAAAGTTCATTTGATTTTACAACAAGCCAGCCCTGTTGAAATTTCAGAAATGCTCTTACAGGGTGAAGCTGACATTGGGATTGCCACAGAATCTTTAACGACTGAAGACAATCTAGCGAGTATTCCTTACTACCAATGGCAACACAGCATTATCACACCGCAAAATCATCCTTTAGTGAAGGCAGACAAAATTACGCTTGAACTTTTAGCAGACTATCCACTCATTACTTATCATGGTGGTTTCACAGGTCGATCTAAAATTGACAAAGCTTTCGAAGAAGCTCACCTCGAGGCAGATATCGTAATGTCAGCTCTCGATGCGGACGTTATCAAAACTTATGTCGAATTGGGCATGGGAGTCGGGATTGTCAATGCTGTGGCCTATGACACAGAACGTGATCATCGCTTAAAACAAACTAAAACTGATATTTTTGGTGTCAATACGACATGGATTGCAGTTCGTAAAGGCCATCTACTACGCGGTTATGGTTATGAGTTTATTTCTTTATGCTCACCTGATGCCGATATTAAAGCACTTAAGAAAATTGCTTATCCAGATGAATAAAGATTCAAAAATAAATAAAAGAGCTTTTTAGCTCTTTTATTTTATTAGACGTATAAAAAAACGAGCCGAAGCTCGTTTTTTTATAGTATTTATTACCAGAAGAAGTTCACACCAACTTTACCTACTGGTAACCATTGGTATTTGTCATCATTACGGATTTTATTTTCTTCTGCACGTAAGTCTTTATCAAAATCAGCACCGTTAACATTAACAAATGTACCATTTGATTTAAGATTTACAGTTGGGTTACCTGTGTAATATGCACCCACCTCACCAAATACGCCCCAGTTTTTATTGATTTTAGGTGCAAAACCCAAACCTACATAAGGAGCAATATCATTTTTATAACTTAATTTACCATCCACTGAACCATTAAAGTTATAATTATTACCATTTACTTTAATAGTACCGTCTTGTGAACGTTTAGTTAAATCATAGTCATTGTCTAAGTAACCAGCACCAGCGGCGATATATAAACCCTGAGCCCAACGGTTAGTACTTGCACCCCAAGGACGAATCTCAGCATTTAAATAAACGTTGCTGTTATCCATATCTAAGTCGTACTTAGTGCCATTTACTGACACGTCATCACGCCAAGACACGTTACCACCGTTATAACCCAATGCTAAACCAACGTATGGGTTTGCTTGCCATAATAAAGCACCACCGTAACCTGTAGTACCAGCCTCAGCACGAACACCTACTGGAATTAATTGGTTTTTATCGAATGCATAACTGTCATGAACAACAGCTTCATCAGCCATTGCAGCACCAGCAGCAAATAAAGCTGTTGTTGTCACTAAAACACGTAATACTTTCATCGTTTTCTCCTCAAAAGGCTCTGTTTTTAATTTTTCAGCTTGTGACAAAAATTATATTCAAGAGCATAGAGTCTTTTTTATACAAAAACTGCTAGCTTTCTGTTATTTTTTGATACAAATTGAGTTAAATTTTTATTTTCAAATCATTTTTTTGTAAAAAACACTTGATTATCTAATAAGCTTTTCCGCTTTAACTCTCGCTTTAAACGTAACACGTTTTTTCAAAGATTCTTGTCACAAATTAGTGTAAAATCTTTAAAATTTTTTATGGAAGGAAGATCATGCCTCAGCTTTCTACGATCATTGAGCAAGCATTTGAAGACCGCGCAAATTTTACTGCAGCAGATTGCTCAAGCGAAATTCGCCAAGCTGTTGAAGAAGCAATCGCTGGTTTAGATAACGGTACACTTCGAGTTGCTGAAAAAATCAATGGTGAATGGGTTGTTCACCAATGGTTAAAAAAAGCTGTTTTATTATCATTTAAACTCAATGACAATAAACCAATCGAGTCATGTGATCTTCGTTTCTACGATAAAGTTGAAACTAAATTCTCTGGTTGGACTGAAGAGCAATTTAAAGCAGCAGGTGTTCGTGTTGTTCCTCCTGCTGTAGCACGTCGTGGTAGCTTCCAAGCTAAAAACGTAGTGTTAATGCCTTCTTATGTAAACATTGGCGCTTATGTAGATGAAGGCACAATGGTTGATACATGGGCAACTGTAGGTTCATGTGCGCAAATCGGTAAAAATGTTCACTTATCTGGTGGTGTAGGTATCGGTGGTGTTTTAGAACCATTACAAGCCAACCCAACCATTATTGAAGACAATTGCTTTATCGGTGCGCGTTCAGAAATCGTTGAAGGCGTTATTGTTGAAGAAGGCTCTGTCATTTCAATGGGCGTTTTCATTGGTCAATCAACTAAAATTTATGACCGTGAAACTGGCGAAATCCATTATGGTCGTGTACCAGCAGGTTCAGTTGTAGTTTCAGGCAGCTTGCCATCTAAATGTGGTACTTACAGCTTATACGCTGCAATTATTGTGAAAAAAGTTGATGCAAAAACACGTGCAAAAACTAGCTTGAACGATTTGTTACGCGCTGACTAAATTCAGTTTGATCAAACATCTCTACGGTCAACACTGATCGTAGAGATTTTATTTTTATATAGTGTGGTATTTCTAGAATGGCTTCCTTACGTTCCTCTGCAATTCCTGTCTCGGACCCTGCGTCCGGTTTACGCATTACCGAGATTTTTTACTCGTTGCAGGGTGAAGCAAATGCCTCTGGCCTACCGACTGTATTTATCCGTCTAACGGGCTGTCCATTACGTTGTAGTTATTGTGATACCACTTACTCTTTTGAAGGTGGTGAACGTTTTTCACTTGAACATATCATTGAAACAGCTACACAATTTCAAACACCTTATATCTGTGTAACTGGTGGTGAACCCCTTGCACAGCCAAACTGTTTGATTTTATTACAACGTCTATGTGAGGCTGGTTTTAATGTTTCTTTAGAAACTAGTGGCGCGCTCGATGTCTCAAAAGTAGATTCGCGTGTTTCTAAAGTCCTTGATTTAAAAACTCCAACTTCTGGTGAGGAACATCGTAACCTCATCAGCAATCTTGACCATTTAACATTGCATGACCAAATTAAATTTGTCATTTGTAACCGCGAAGATTATGAATGGTCAAAGCAGCAAGTTGAAAAATATCAACTGCATAAAAAAGTCAGTACCGTTTGGTTCTCCCCTGCCTTTGCAGTTGAAAAAGGTGCTGTTGGCCTGCCACGTCTAGCACGTGATCTGGCACAGTGGATACTTGATGATAAACTCCTTGTTCGCTTCCAACTCCAGTTACATAAACTGCTTTGGAACGATGAATCAGGTCGTTAATCACTCAATAAAATAAATCATTCCGAATATGGAGAAAAATATGCGCCCTCGTGCCATTGTTTTACTTTCAGGCGGCTTAGACTCAACCACTTGCCTAGCTTGGGCACAAGCACGCTATGAATGTATTGCTATTAGTTTTATGTATGGTCAACGCTCAACGACTGAACTCGATGCAGCAAAAGCATTAGCTCAACGTGCAGGTGTTGAACATCGTGTAATTAATATCGATTTGGCTAATTTAGGTGGATCTGCACTTACAGACCACAACATTGCCGTACCAGAACAGTTACAGGAAGGTATTCCTGTAACTTATGTACCAGCGCGTAACACTATTTTCCTCTCTTATGCTCTAGCAGCAGCCGAAGTATTTAACGCTGAAGCTATTGTTATTGGTATCAATGCTGTTGATTATTCAGGATATCCTGATTGTCGTCCTGAGTTTATTGATGCTTTTGCCAATATGGCGCGTTTAGCAACCAAAGCTGGCGTGGAAGGAAAACCACTTAAATTTGAAACACCACTGTTACATTTATCCAAAGCGAATATTATACGTTTAGGACTTGAACATGGCGTAGACTATAGTCAAACGGTATCTTGCTATCAAGCAGATGCTCAAGGACGTGCGTGTGGCAAATGTGACAGTTGCCGTTTGCGTAAAGAAGGCTTTATCGAGGCCGGTGTTGCAGACCCAACACGCTATATACCGTAATAAATAGGTAAAATTTATGAAGTTGTTAAAATCAAATCTTATTCTTTCATCTTTGTTTTCAACAGTTGCTCTTATGGCTGGTACAGCACATGCTGCCGAAAACCCAGTTCAAGCGGCATATAAAAGTACTAACGTTAAAGGTGCATTAGTTAACGTTTGTAAAGATCAGACAGCTAAAGGTGGCAAACTAAGTTCAGCTGAAGTTAGCAAATTCTGTAGCTGCCAAGTTGAAGCGCAGGGTAAAGTCACTGAAGCACAAAAATGGGAAATCCAAAGTGCAATCAATGCGAAGAAAAGCCCAAGCACTCTAGGATTTGTACAACAACAAAACCGTGATCTTAAAACATGTTTTGGTCCTCAGTTAACAACTAAGCTCGAAAAATTAACTGAAGATGCAATGAAAGCAGCTCAACAACAAGCTCCTAAAAAATAAGCTTTTGTTATTTCAAATTAAGCCTGCATTTATGCAGGCTTTTTTGTAGCTCTGTTAAAATGGCCTTATCGAAATTGAACAATTCATCCGAAATAAACCATGCAAGAAGAATGGAAAACCAATGCAATAAATAAGACCTCTATTGTCTCATTTAGTGGTGGCAAAGACAGCTCCCTTGCACTCTACCATGCAATGCAAACTGGTATAGTTAGTGGACTCATTGTCATGCTAGAAGAACAAGGCCAGCGCTCTCGTTCACATGCTATGCCACTTAATATTATTCAAGCTCAAGCTGAAGCAATTGGCCTACCAGTATTCATGGCTTCATCAAGCTGGAATGACTATGAAGCTAAATTTATTGAATTATTAACTCAGGCAAAACAACAAGGTGTCGAGGTACTCGTTACAGGTGACCTTGATATGCCTGAACATGGCTGTTGGCATGATCGAATCACTCAACAAGTGGAACTCAAATTAGGCATGCCTCTTTGGCTAGGTCCACATCGTGAGGTTGTTGAAGAATTTATTAATCTTGGTTTTCGTAGTGTCATTGTGACTGTGAACTTAAAATTAGGCATGACAATTGAAGATTTAGGAAAAACTTTAACCTTAGAATATATAAAAGAACTTGAAAACCGTGGTATTGATCCATGTGGTGAGGGCGGTGAATTTCATACAACCGTCATTGACGGACCAATTTTTAACAAACCAATTCCTGTAAGAAAGCTCGATATTGTTTATCATGAGGAATATGCTTTTTTACCACTTGAATTAGATCAAATTTAGCTTTTTGAAGGATGAGAAATGACTGACAATATCCAATTACCAAATCAGGTGTTCCCAACAACGCAAGGTGAAGTGAACTTGAATGAGGTTGAAAATGAATGGTTAATCATTTACTTCTACCCTAAAGATTCAACTCCAGGATGTACAACACAAGCTGTTGGTTTTTCTTGTTTAAAAGATCAGTTTGATGCTTTAGGTGCTCGTATTTACGGTGTTTCACGCGACTCAGTAAAAGCACATCAAAACTTTACTGAAAAGCAGGCACTGACTATTGATCTGATTAGTGATAAAGAAGAAGTACTATGTAAGCACTTCGATGTGATTAAAGAAAAAAATATGTACGGTAAAAAAGTAATGGGTATTGAACGCTCTACTTTCATTTTCCATAACAAAACTTTAGTTAAAAGCTACCGTAAAGTTAAAGCTGCTGGGCATGCGGAACAAGTTCTAGAAGACTTAAAAGCCCTTCAAACAGCTTAATAATTTTGCAATAAAAAAAGCGAGTTTCACACTCGCTTTTTTTATTGCAAAGCATTACCCAACAATTTGACTTTGGCGTATCATAAAAATATTAGAATAATTATTTTAAGGCAATGGATATGAGTCTACTCAAAACTTACTCTTTGCTGCCTGCTACTCTTTTTATCAGTGCATGTAGTGCAAATACATTAGCAATACCCAGTGACACCACCCTATCAATTGCTCAAATTCAAAAAAATTCCAATGAAATAAGCTGCCAAGATTTACAAAACCCAGCCTATCAACAAGCTGTACTGAACACAATTAATCAGATCCGACAGCAATCACGTCAATGTGGCCAGCAGTATTTTCCAGCAACCAAACCTTTGAGCTGGAGTAATAATTTATATAAAGGTGCACTTTCTCATAGTGAAGATATGGCAACACACAATTTTCTCGGGCATGTTGGCTCAACGGGTCTGGACTTAAAATCACGTTTGAAGCTTTACAATACACTTGGTAAAGCCAATGGTGAAAATGTCGCCAGTGGTCAGAAAACTTTAGGGCAAGTTATGTCTAAATGGCTAACAAGTCCTTTGCATTGTAGTAATCTAATGAACCCAAGATTTACAACTTACGCAATCGCGTGTGCTTCTGATCAGTCTGTAAAGCAAAAGAGTTATTGGACTCAACAATTTGGTACACGTTAAAAGGAAAAATGATGCAATCAGGTTCAATCACCCCAATTTTAAGAATTTTTGATGTTGATTTAGCTCAATCATTTTATCTTGATTTCTTAGGTTTTCAGCTTGATTGGCAACATCAATTTGAAGATAACTTCCCGTTATATTTACAAATTTCTAAAGATGATTGTGTTATTCATCTATCTGAGCATTTTGGAGATGCAAGCCCACATAGTGCAATTCGTATTTATTGGGAACATATTTATGAGCTGCACAGTGAACTAAGCCAAAAAGATTATAAATTTTCTAAACCTCAGGTTGAAAAAACAGACTGGGAAACTCTAGAACTCAGTATCACTGATCCTTTTTCCAACCGAATTATCTTTTGGGCAGATGCTTAATCATTCAGTCCGCTAAAATTTGATAATGGAATACTTTCGATATAATCCTCCATTTATCATCTTCAAACACAAATGTAAGTGCATCATAAAAATATTTAGGGTGGATAACGCATTCAACATGTACTAGCGCCAACCGTTCATTAATCAAATTGATTGAACTGATTTTATCCTGTCGCGATTGTTGCTTTGAAGCTGGAGAAATCCGACTCGCAACAATCGGAAAATATTCAGCCATACTAAGTCTTAGTACGGGCTGCTCGGTTACATTGATATATATAGCATCAGGATGAAAAACATTATTTAGAATTTGCACATCACAAAAATACAAACCATCAAAATATTGCTCTAGTTGTTTCTGAATCTCAGTAATAGGATTATTTTGCATTTTAAGTACTCAAAATTTGTCTTTTTCGTATTGCAGAAACAGTTTCCCCTGCAACACCCCAGTTATCAGTTTCAACTTCATCAATGACTACAAATGTAGTGGCAAGATCTTTATCAAGTACACGAACCACAAGTTGAGTTAATTTAAATTGGTTTTATCATCTATAAGATATTTGCGCTGGAGTTCAGCATAAACTTCAGTATTTTTAAATTCATCTAAAAATCGAATGGTTCCTACAGGAAAAAATTCTGTTTGGATTTCACCCCGATAATAAGCTTCACGCATTGGCGTTGCCGAAATTGAATCTTTTAAGCTATCAAGCTCAACCATAATCCATTCAGGAAACAGTCTCAAATAATAGGAAGATTCATCTTTAAAATGTCCAATCAAGCCAACGATTGAATTAGGTTCAATCACACCATTCACTAAAGTTTTGACTTGTTTTACCCATTTTTTATCATTATAAACATCAACCACATGCACAAATTTAATGCGTTTTTGTTCTTCTAGAGAAAAATTTGACAAGATCATTTGCTCACGTTCTACTGCTAAGAACGGATTTTTAATATTACGTTCCATTTGAGCTGAGCCTAACGCCAAAACCACATAGTGGCTTTGTTGTAAGGCAATTTCAATTGTCTGCATATGAGCCAAATGAAATGGTTGAAAACGCCCTATAAAAACGAGATAGTCAAATTTATACATAATTAGATTTTCACTTTTTATGAACTCATCAGTAACGCTCATTACAAAAAATATGCGCCATAATGAGAACCTAAAAATTAACAACGTGGTTTAAAGCAAGGATAGTACGATGACACTTAGCTGTATTCAACAACCTCATCAACATTTAAATGCAAATTTAGGAGGTGGCGTACTCACCTTAGCCATAAATCGCCCAGATGCAAAAAATGCACTCTATGGCGAACTTTATTTATGGATTGCCAAAGCACTGAATGAAGCCGACCTTAATAAAGATGTTCGAGTAGTCATTCTACGTGGTGTAGAGCAAGATTTTACCGCTGGCAATGACATGAAAGATTTTATGGGTTTTGTACAAAATCCTAACATGGGTCCAGCTGGAGAAGTTCCACCATTCGTTCTACTTAAAGCGGCTGCGAAATTCTCAAAACCACTTATTACTGCAGTAAAAGGTGTGGCAATTGGAATTGGCGTTACGATTTTATTACACGCAGATTTAGTTTTTGCTGACAACACTGCCCTATTCCAAATTCCATTTGTAAGTCTTGGTCTTTCTCCTGAAGGCGGCGCAAGTCAATTACTCATTCAACAAGCTGGTTATCACAAAGCAGCCGAACTTCTGCTTACTGCGAAAAAGTTCAATGCTGAAACCGCAGTGCAAGCAGGCTTAGTGAATGAAGTGGTTGAAGATTCTTACGCATCTGCTCAGGCAACAGCTCAGCATTTAGCAGCCTTACCACTTGCCTCATTAAAGCAGACAAAAGCGCTTATGAAGCATAATTTAGAACAGATTATTGAATGTATTGATCATGAAGCTGAAATCTTTATGCAGCGCGTTCACTCACCTGAAATGCTAGAAGCAGTACAAGCATTTATGCAAAAGCGTAAACCCGATTTCTCTCAGTTTAATTAAAATCAATTTCTATGATTTGAATAAACTCAAAGGCAGGCTCTTCATAAGGATGGCTTGCCTTTAATGCTTTCGCTACAGCCCTTGCGCTTTCTTCAATCACAATAGTTTCCACACGCCATTCTTCGACTTGTCCGAGTTCACCCAACTCTCCGATATAAGGATCTGCGCCTTTGACTGGCTTAAACTGCCCTATTCCTTTCACTTGCCATGCACAGTGTTCATAATTACCGATACCACCTGCACCAGCAGAGAAAATGGCTTGTTTAGTCGATTCAAGATGTGACTCAGGTACGTAATAAATCAGCTTTAACATAACAAGAATGACTCAAGGTTTTACGAGTGGGGTTTAAATCATACCGTTTTAAAAGTTCAATAAGCAAAATCAGCTCATCATTACTAAATAATTTACTCCAATAAATAGTATTTGAATGGCAAGCGCTAAACCGAACAATTGCCAGCCCTTATCTTTTTTATAAAACGTTTTTATATGATTTTCATTTTTCATCATTTTGATCTCCGATTTTTATCGTTGTTACAGAGAAAGCAAAAATTGAACCAACATCGAATAGAGCATAAGTGATTAAATAGTAAGTTGTCTATACTCCGATACGTTTTTAGAAACTATTAAAGAGCTTCCTCATCAATATATAATTCAGAGTGTGAAGAAAATTTTAAAAATCATAGAACTATCTTCACAGCTATATTTTTAAGCACTCAATTTTTTTAAATGTCTGTTCTCATATATTGTCATCGCAAAAGCTAAACCACATAAAATGGTGAAGCCGCAAGTCATTGGAATTAATGTACCGTTATATAACTGTCCAATAATAGAGGCAAGAATAAGTGACAAGACAGAAGAAGCTGCACCAATAATAGCCGATGCCATTCCAGCGACATGCCCCATCGGTTCCATCGCAATCGCGTTTAAATTACCAAATAGAGTTCCAAATAACAAAAACAAAATGCAGGCATAAAGCATAAACATCCAGAATGATACAGCCACGCCTAAAAGCTGAATTCCCAAGAAAATCAAAGAAATTAAGCACAAGCCTAAAAAGCCATAAATACAAATTGGACGCATACCAAACTTCATAACAATTTTAGAGTTTGTAAATGAGGCGATTCCCATCACACCAGCAAGCACGGCAAAATATGCACTAAACTCTTGTCCTGTTTTACCAAACTGCTGCATAAAAATTTGTTGAGAAGTTCCCAGATAACCAATAAACCCACCAAAACAAAAACCGGCACATAACAGATAGCTCATGGTGGTTTTATTACTTACCACTTCTTTAAAGCCTTCTTGAAATGCTTGTAAACGCATAGGTAAACGATTTTCAGGAAGTAAAGTTTCTTCTAACCGTAAAGCGACCCATGCTCCAACCACTGTGGCATAAACCATATATAAAACAAAAATTTCACGCCAACCAAAGAAATGAATAATGAGCTGCCCTAAACTCGGCGCAACTGCTGGAGCCACCATAAATACCATCATGATTAAAGACATGATGCGAGCCATTTGAGCGCCGCTGTATTTATCTCTTACAATTGAAATAGTAGCAACATAAGGCCCTGAAACACCAATACCCTGAATAAAGCGCCCAACTAAAAACCACTCAAAACTTTGTGTGGAAAAACACAATAGACTTCCCAGAAAATAAATAATAATTCCTGTGAATAAAATGCGTTTTCGGCCGATTGCATCCGATAGTGGTCCAGCAATGAGCTGCCCGATGGTCATGCCAGAAAAGATACCAATGATGACCCACTGCGACTGGTTATTATTTTTTAATTCAAAAATACGTCCAATCTCACCTAGTGCTGGTAGAACTGCATCTATCGAAAAAGAAACAATCGACATGAGCAATGCCATGAGCAATGCAAATTCACGGAAATGGATTTTTGATTTCATTTTTCTTCTCTACTATTTATTCTATTTAGATTGTACTACATACAAATAAGCCACCTTACGGTGGCTTATTTCAATTTTTATATTAACCAATAAACTTACGAGCATTACGGAACATTCGTAACCATGCACCGTCTTCAGTCCACTCTTCTGGTTTCCAAGAATGCTGAAGCGCACGGAAAGTACGCTCAGGGTGTGGCATCATAATCGTTGCACGACCATCTTTAGAAGTCACACCAGTAATTGCTTCAGGTGAACCATTCGGGTTCAATGGATAATGTTGAGTCGGGTTACCGTGGCTATCAACATAACGCAATGCAACTTGGTTAGCTGCGTTCAAGCTTGCAATGTTAGCTTCACTTGCAACAGCACGACCTTCACCATGTGCAACAGCAATCGGTAAGATTGAACCTTCCATACCATCAAGTAATACAGAAACAGATTTTTCAACACGAACGTTTACGCTACGAGCTTCAAAAACTTCTGACATATTGCGATGGAAACGTGGCCAGTGTTCAGCACCTGGAATAAGTGGCGCTAATTGTGACAACATTTGGCAACCATTACAGATACCTAAGCTGAATGTTTCTTCACGATGGAAGAACTGTTCAAACTGATCACGTAATTTAGCATTGAACAATACTGATTTTGCCCAACCACCACCTGCGCCCATTACGTCGCCGTAAGAGAAACCACCACAAGTCACTAAACCTTCGAAATCACTTAGGCTTACACGACCAGCAAGTAAGTCGCTCATGTGTACGTCAATCGTATTGAAACCAACTTTGTCGAAAGCTGCTGCCATTTCAATATGACCATTTACACCTTGCTCACGCAAGATTGCCATATTAGGACGGCGTGTATTAATGAACGGTGCTTCAACAGGTTCATTCAAGTCGAATGTTGGTTTAGCAATCAAACCTTGGTGTGCATTGTCAGTAATTAATGAAAATTCCTGATCAGCAGTTTCTACGTTATCACGTAGACGTTGGATCTGATGAGATACCTCAGACCAAGCTTGTTGTAATTCAGCACGATCTAAAGTTAAACCATTTACAGATAATTGATCTGAGTTATTTACACGACCAACTACAGCAATTGCATCTTTTAAGCTAGAAGCTGCGATTTCTGCTTGCAAAGCGTCCCAATCAGTTGCTTTGATTTGAAGTACTGCACCAATTTCTTCTGCAAATAAGCCCGCAGTAGTCTGGTTTTCTAACGCAACACCTAAACGTGCAGCAAACATCATTTCAGCTACAGAAGCTAATAAACCACCATCACCGATGTCATGGTAAGCCTGAATCAAACCACGGTTGTTCCAGTCTTGGATTAAAGCGAAGAACGCTTTGAAATCATCAAAACTATCAACATCCGGAGTGATTGAACCAATTGCTTTATATACTTGCACAAGAATTGAACCACCTAAACGGAACTGACCTTTAGATAAATCAATACGTACAAGTACTGAATCTTCTAAATTTTTAAGTTCAGGTGTTAAGGTCTTACGAACATCAGTCACTGGAGCAAACGCAGTGATTACACCGGTCATTGGAGAAGTTACAGCTTTATCTTCACCGTTGTCATTCCAAGTCGTGCGCATTGAAAGTGAGTCTTTACCTACTGGAATCGCAATTCCTAAAGCAGGACACATTTCCATACCAATTGCTTTCACGCCTTCAAACAATGCTTGATCTTCACCTTTTTGACCAGCAGCAGCCATCCAGTTTGCAGAAAGTTTGATATCGCTAATTTGTTCAATGTTTGCACATGCAATATTGGTAATTGCTTCAGCAACTGCCAAACGAGCAGATGCAGCTGGATTTAACAATGCAACTGGTGGACGTTCACCCATTGCCATTGCTTCACCAGTAAAACCTTGCAAACTTGTTGTCGTTACTGCTGCATCTGCAACAGGAACCTGCCAACGACCAACCATTTGATCACGAGCAACCATACCTGTAATTGAACGGTCACCAATTGTGATCAAGAATGACTTAGACGCAACTGTAGGATTTTTCAATACGCGGAAAATCGCATCTTTCAAATCAACTTTTGAAGCGTCAAAATCATCGCCACTACGTTCAGTAGTTTCATAAGAACGTTGCATGCGTGGCGTACCACCAAGCATTACCTGCATTGGCATATCAACAGCATCATTTTGGAACAATGGATCTTCAACTGTTAAGTGACGTGCTTCAGTTGCTTCACCCAACACAGCAAACGGACAACGTTCACGTGCACAGATTGCTTCGAATTGCTCTAAAGACTCTGGACGAATAGCAAGAACATAACGCTCTTGTGCTTCATTTGACCAGATTTCCATTGGGCTCATGCCCGGCTCTAATGAAGGAATCTTACGAAGATTAAGAACTGCACCTAACTCATGATCATTCACAAGTTCAGGCATAGCATTTGATAGGCCGCCCGCGCCAACGTCATGTACAGAAACGATTGGGTTGAAGTCTTCTAAACGCCAGCATGTATCGATTACTTCTTGACAACGGCGTTCCATTTCTGGGTTTTCACGTTGTACAGAAGCGAAATCAAGGCTCTCACCCATTGTACCGCTGTCTACAGAAGATGCTGCACCGCCACCAAGACCGATTAACATTGCAGGGCCACCCAATACAATGAGTAAATCACCTGGTTGAATCGCATCTTTTTCTACATGGTCAGGACGGATATTACCGTAACCACCAGCAATCATAATTGGCTTGTGGAAGCCTTTCACTTCACCATTTACATTCTGTTCGAAAGTACGGAAATAACCATTTAACGCAGGACGACCGAATTCATTGTTAAATGCCGCGCCGCCTAATGGACCTTCAATCATGATTTGTAATGGCGATGCCATACGTGAAGGTTTACCGTAGTTTTCTTCCCAAGGTTGTTCAAAACCTGGAATATTTAAGTTCGAAACTGTGAAACCTGTTAAACCAGCTTTTGGTTTACCACCACGACCTGTTGCACCTTCATCACGGATTTCACCGCCTGAACCAGTTGCAGCACCAGCAAATGGAGAAATTGCTGTTGGGTGGTTATGAGTTTCAACCTTCATTAAAATATGAGCAGCTTGGCTCTTATATTTATAAATAAAGTGACCATTTTCATCCGCTTTCGGATAAAAACGCATCGTGTCATAACCCACAATCACTGAAGCGTTATCTTTATAAGCAGATAACACATCAGTTGGAGATTCTTTATAAGTATTTTTAATCATCTGGAACAATGACAATGGTTGTTTTTCACCATCAATTGTCCATTCAGATCCAAAGATTTTATGACGACAGTGCTCAGAGTTTGCCTGTGCAAACATCATTAACTCGATGTCATTTGGATTACGACCAAGCTTAACGAATGCTTCAGTTAAGTAATCAATTTCTTGTTCAGATAACGCAAAACCAAACTCATTGTTAGCTTTAACCAAAGCTTCTTTGCCTTGACCCAAGATATCAATTGAATTTAATGGTTTTGGAGCAGTTTCTGAAAATAATGCTTTTGCATCATCAATTTGAGCAAAAACTGTTTCTGTCATACGGTCATGAAGTACTTGTTTAACTTCATTCGTAATTTCAGTAACACCTTTTAATGTGAATAAAAGACCACGTTCTAAACGATGTACTGGTGTATTACAGTTTTTGAAAATATCAGTTGCTTTAGAAGACCAAGGTGAAATAGTACCCACACGTGGTGTAACTAAAATCTGAATCTCATCACTTGCAGATTGACGAAGTTCAAAAGACTCACCGTCATTCAATAATTGCAAAGCAGATTGATGTTGCTGCTCGTTGAGCGCTTGATCAAACAAATAGACCCATTGGCTGTCAAAAGATTGAACAGAACTAATTGACGATAAACGTGTTAATAGTTGAGCTTTCTTAAAAGAAGAATGTGCTGCTGCACCGGCCACGATAAACATGTTGATTTTGGCTCCACGGGCAGGTCTTGTGAACCTTACCGCAATGTGACTTTAGAGAGAGCGCATATTCTACTGCTTCTTGCTAAAATCAGCTAGATGTAGAATCAGTATTCTGTAACCTAATTCTGCAAGAAGTGAATAGTTTTTTGTTCAAAATCATTTTTTTAGGTATTCTCACTAAAAATAAATTGTTTCATGTTTATTCAATAACATAATAAAACCCGAACTAAGACAAACTATGTCGCACCAAGCTAGTGCTTTTAACTTTTTTTTGGCATGATCAGGTTTTAAAGTTTTGAATAATGATAAATGGAACAAATGCGTTGGTTAGAGCTGCTTTCTGCAGTTCGTTTAGGTAGTAAAAAAAGCAGTACAGAACTGGCTCGTAGCCCATTCCATAAAGATTATGACCGTATTATATTTTCTCAAAGTTTTCGTCAGCTAAACCGTAAGACGCAAGTTCACCCACTCGCACAGCATGATGGCATTCATACCCGTTTAACACATTCACTTGAAGTTTCCTGTATTGGCCGCTCAATGGGCATGTTAGCAGCAGAAAA
The DNA here is from genome assembly GCF_037027805.1 of Acinetobacter sp. 161(2023). NCBI lineage: Bacteria > Pseudomonadati > Pseudomonadota > Gammaproteobacteria > Moraxellales > Moraxellaceae > Acinetobacter > Acinetobacter sp. 161(2023). The sequence continues at coordinate 102,839 of NZ_JAZEYD010000006.1, forward strand.
AATAAAAGATGAATTACCCGTCTGGATTTCTCCTGCCGATGTTGGTGCAATTATTCAGGCAGCTTGTCTTGCCCACGACATTGGTAACCCACCTTTTGGACATGCGGGTGAATATGCGATTCGTGAGTGGTTTGACGACGCATCACATAATGATTTTTTAAAGAAATTAAGCCCCGAAGAAGAAGCAGATGTTCGCCAATTTGAAGGTAATGCTCAAGGATTACGTCTATTAAGTCGCATTGACTATCATCCAAATGATGGAGGAATGCGCTTAACCTATGCAACCTTAGGTGCTTATTTAAAGTATCCATGGCTTTCAGAAACCATTGCTTCACAAGGTGATCGCCCTTCTCATCAACGAGCAAAGTTTGGTTGTTATCAATCTGAAAAAGAAATTTTAAAACAGATCGCCGAGCAGCTCGGCCTTATTCAATTAGGCGAATATCATTATTGTCGTCACCCATTGACTTATTTGTTAGAAGCGGCGGATGACATTTGCTATGCCTTAATTGACTTAGAAGATGGCATTATCTTAAATATGCTGAGTTACCAAGAAGTTGAGCCAATTTTCTTAAATCTTATTGCCGACTATGGTCAGCCTGAAGAATTGTCACATCCAAATAGTACATGGCAACAAAAGATTTCAGCCCTACGTGGGCGAGTCATGAAACGGCTTGTAGATGAAGTCACTACAGCCTTTGCTAAGCATCATTATGAAATTATTACAGGCCAGCTTAAAGGCAACCTTTTGCAATATTGTTCACCCGATATTGCAATTGGTATCGAAACAGCCAAAAATCTGGCGCGTGATAAGATTTTTGAGCATCCACAAAAGTCGGGTTTAGAAATTATTGCGCATCAAAGCTTGCAAACAATTTTAGATGCATTTGTACCGTTGACCACACCACATAAATCTTTAAGCTTTAAAGAACAACGTTTAATGTCTATCCTTAATCTGTATGGTGCTAACTTTAGCAATAATCATTACAGCAATATTATGCAAGTACTCGATATTATCAGTAAGTTTTCAGATCATCAGGCTTATAGCTTGGCGCAAGAACTACAAGGTAATAAAATAGGTTTGTTTTAATGGTAAATCGACATGTAGATAAAGGGCTCTATCCCTCATCTTTTATGTATTCAGATCAGTGGGTAAAATGTCCTAAATGTTTTCATCTAAGTATCTTGAAGCATGATCGCCCTTTGCCACCCGTAGATGCGCCTTACCAAGGAACATTTTCTTTTAGTTGTCTAAATTGTTGTTATCAAATTAAAGCTGAAGATAATTCAATATCGAGTCGTCATAATGGTCATTTTTACGCCACAGCTTACCAACGTTGCCACAGTTGTGGTGGGTCATGGCTCAATGCAAATCAAAAACTGAATAATTCAGGAGCTCATCCTCCTTATATTCAAGCTAAATGTCATCTATGCCAAAATTTTTCAAAATTTGAAAAATATAATATAGCTTTTGTTTTAGACCAAAAATTTGGTTATACAAATTATGGTCTTGAACTTTATTTGAAAACTTCAAGCAGGCATGGAGAAATATACGTTTATAACCCTACACATTTAAAAGAATTAAAAATGTTTGTTGAAGCTCATCTAAGAGAACGAACTAAACAGACTGGTAATAGCAGTTACTTTTCGCGTTTACCTGCATGGATAAAATCCACACGAAATCGAAAAGAAATTTTAAAAGCTATTTTGCGTTTAGAACAAATGGCATCTACTATTCAACCATTAACAAATAAGTGAAAGATTCAATGATCGGATGTTTAATTGGCGAAGTGTTTGCCCTGGAAGCCCCTACTGTCTTACTGAATGTAAATGGTGTGGGTTATGAAATTGATACGCCACTTTCAACATTTTGCCAATTACAAAAAGGCCAAAAAGTTACGTTATGGACGCATTTGGTTGTTCGTGAAGATGCTCAACAGCTCTACGGTTTCAGCGATGCTCAAGAAAAAATAATTTTCCGCACCTTATTAAAAGTAAATGGTGTAGGTCCGAAAATGGCATTAGGTATTTTATCGACATTAAGTGTTGAGTTACTGGTGCATACGATTGAGCATGATGACATCAACACGTTAGTAAAAGTTCCGGGTGTTGGCAAAAAAACAGCTGAACGTTTAATGATTGAGCTTCGTGACCGCTTCAAAACATTAGCTCAAGGATCTTCTACTTCAGCTACGCTGCCTCAAATTCAGTTTGCTTCAAACTCGCCTGTAGCAGAAGCAGAAGCCGCTTTGCAATCTTTAGGTTATAAGCCACTTGAAGCACAAAAAGCTGTTGCTGCGGTTAAAGCCGATTACACAGAATCAGCCGATATTATTCGTGCTGCTCTTAAATCAATGATGAAGTAAAACACTTATGCAAGACCGTCTAATCAGTGGAGCAGAAAAACCTGAAGATCATTTTGATCGGGCTATTCGACCAACTTCTCTTGCCGACTACATCGGACAACCTGTAGTACGCGAGCAAATGGAAATTTTCATTGGCGCAGCTCGCGGTCGTGGTGAAGCACTCGACCACACGCTGATTTTTGGTCCACCGGGCTTGGGTAAAACCACCCTTGCCAACATTATTGCGCGTGAAATGGGCGGAAATCTTAAATCTACTTCGGGGCCAGTTTTGGAGCGTGCGGGCGACTTAGCTGCAATGCTGACCAACCTTGAAGAAGGCGACGTTTTGTTCATTGATGAAATTCACCGCCTTTCACCAGTGATTGAAGAAATTCTTTATCCAGCGATGGAAGACTACCAATTAGATATCATGATTGGTGAAGGCCCTGCTGCTCGTTCAATTAAACTCGATTTACCTCCGTTTACACTTGTCGCGGCTACAACACGTGCGGGTTTGCTCACCTCTCCGCTACGTGACCGTTTTGGTATTGTGCAACGTCTTGAATTCTATTCTGTAGAAGACCTCACTCATATTGTGTCACGATCTGCAAACTTGATGAATGTACCTATTACCGTTGAGGGCGCAGAAGAAGTTGCACGCCGTGCACGCGGAACGCCTCGTATTGCCAATCGACTATTACGTCGAGTTCGTGACTATGCACAAGTGAAAGGCACAGGTGAAGTGACCCATGAAATGGCACAGCGTGCGCTTGATATGCTCAATGTTGATAAAGCTGGCTTAGACACCCTAGACCGACGTTATTTGAGCATGCTGCTAGAGCGTTTTGATGGTGGTCCTGCTGGAGTCGAAGCACTTGCAGCAGCAATGGCTGAAGATAGTGGCACACTTGAAGATGTGATTGAACCGTATTTAATTCAACAAGGTTATGTGATGCGTACTGCACGAGGCCGCATTGCAACGAACCAATCTTATTTACAGTTTGGCCTGACACCACCCGAGCCTCAAAACTAATCAAAGGAAGAGAATTTTCTCTTCCTTTTTTTAATCCTTCTATTCTTAAAAATCAAATAACATTTTTTATCAATAACTTAGAAATTCTATACCTTTTAAGTCTTTCTTTATACCTTATTGATTTTTTAATATTTTAAAAAACTGAATTATAAGAAATCTAGATATTAAATCTTATGAACAATAATATTTTTAGGATAAGGACATGTATAAGAAAGCCGCTTTATTTTTACCACTCGCCTTAATGAGTCAGCTGAGCCTAGCAGATTGGGTTAACGATGCTGCTCAACAAAATGAAAATCAGGTCATTCAGCTAAGACAAAACATTCACCAACATCCTGAACTGGGCAATATGGAATTTAAAACCTCTGCCCTTGTTCAAAAAGAATTAAAGTCTTATGGCATTCAAGTCAAAACAGGTTATGCGAAAACAGGTGTAATTGGCATTTTAAAAGGTAATAAACCCGGCCCTATTATTGCACTTAGAGCGGATATGGATGCTTTACCTATGGAAGAAAAGAGCGGTGTTCCCTTTGCCAGTAAACAAAAAGCAATTTATCAAGGTAAGGAAACTTATGTGATGCATGCATGTGGACATGATGCACACACTGCAATGTTATTAGGCGCAGCAAAAATTTTGGCTGCGAATAAAGATAAAATATCGGGCACAGTTATGTTTGTTTTTCAACCTGCTGAAGAAGGTGGAGCAGATATTGATAACTTCACTCAAGGTGATCAAATCGGTTCACGAAAAATGATCGCTGATGGTGCTTTTAAAGACAATAAACCAGAAGCTATTTTTGGAATACACGTTATTGCGGGTATGAAAAGTGGCCATCTTTATTATAAAGATGGTGCCATTTTAAATAGTGCAGACCACTTACGTATTCAGGTCAATGGTAAACAGGTTCATGGTTCGACGCCGTGGTTAGGTAGAGACCCAATTTATGCATCGGCACAAATGATTAACAATTTGCAAAGTCTTATTAGCCGAAGAACAGATCTAACTCAAGGTATGGGCGTGGTCAGTATTGGCAATATTCAAGGTGGTACGGCAGGAAATGTGATTCCCGAACAGGTCAATATGATCGGCACCATTCGCTCTAATAACGAAGAAATAAGAAATAACATCTTAAAAAGTTTACCAGTCATGATAGAGCATAGTGCTCAAGCCAATGATGTAACTGCTAAAGTTGAAATTGCACCTTATGCTCCAGTGACCATGAATGATAAAACCCTCACTCAACTTATTCAGCCAACATTAGCCAAAGTTGCAGGAGTTTCAAAACTGCATGTGCTTGATCATAATGCAAGCGCCAGTGAAGATTTTGCCTATTATGGAAAATTAATGCCGTCATTCTTTGTTTTCTTAGGCGCAACACCAGAAAATCAGAACTTAACTCAAGCTGCACCAAATCATAGTCCTTATTTTATTGTAGACGACAAGGCCTTAAAAACAGGAACCGAGCTGCATGTAAGATTCGTATTAGATTATCCGAATATATCAAAACAAGTTCAAACCTCATGGAAACCTTCATAATTTAAAAGCATGCTAGCCATGAGATGTAGAGTTTTTAGACCAAAAATAGAGCAATCGCAATTGAAAGGTTGTGCCATAGGACTTAGTATGCAATCTGCTAAACTGCCCCGTATTTAAAGCATATACGTGGCTTCGAATAAAATTGATGTTTTATTCAGCAGTCATATTTTAGATACAAAGCTCTATAGTGAACTAAAACGGAATCCTCTCATGGCGAATCATTTTGAATTCAACATTCGTGTTTATATTGAAGATACGGACGCAGGCGGTATTGTTTACCATGCCAACCACATTCGCTATATGGAACGTACCCGTACTGAATGGCTCCGTGCTTCTGGGGTTGATCATTACTGGCATCAAAAAGACTACAACTTTGTCGTACACAAAATTGACGTAAAATATATGCGTCCTATTTTAATGGATGATTTAATTACTGTTACAGCACGTGTAGTTTCATGTAAAGCTGCGTCATTTGTGTTGCAACAAAATATTTATCGTGGTGAAATCTTGCTTGCTTCTGGCGAGGTTGAATTGGCATGTTTAAGCAAAGAACTTGTAGCTCGTCGTCTTCCAGAAGAAATACGTGATCTTATTCGTAAAGAATTGGAACAAGACTAAAAAAACCACCGGCATATGTAACTATGGCAACAAACATTGAATCAACCCTGCATATTTCTGACCTTATTTTACAGGCAAGTCCAGTCGTTCAGTTGGTCATGCTAATTTTATTGTTAGCATCAATCTTTAGTTGGTATCTGATTGCCAAGTTACATATGAGTTATAAAAAAGCACATCAAGAAGATGAACATTTCCAGAAAATGTTCTGGTCGGGTGCTGAACTCAATACGCTTTACAACAATGCTCAGCTCAACTCAAAACGCTCAGGTCTTGAAGATATTTTTTATCAAGGGTTGAGTGAGTTTTTTAAACTTAAAAAACGTCAGGCCCCTGTTTCACAAACGATTGAAGGAACTGAACGTATTTTACGAGTAGGTTTGAGTCGTGATCAGAGCCATCTAGAATATGGCTTAGGTAGCTTAGCAAGTATCGGCTCTGTAGCTCCTTACATCGGTCTATTCGGTACCGTTTGGGGAATTATGAATGCCTTTATCGGTTTAGCTGCTGTTGATCAAGTTACTCTAGCAACTGTTGCACCAGGTATTGCTGAAGCACTTATTGCAACCGCAATTGGTTTATTTGCTGCAATTCCTGCTGTATTGGCTTTTAACCATTTCACTTCTAAAAGCGAAAGTGTTTACTCTGATCGTGCTTTATTTGCTGAAGAGATGATTGCTTTATTGCAACGTCAGTCTGTGGGTTCGTCACAGGAAGATGCATAATGGCAATTCAGCGTTCAGGGCGCTTTGAGCGCATAAAAAAACCACTAAAAAGTGATATGAACGTCGTGCCTTATATTGACGTTATGCTCGTACTTTTGGTTATTTTCATGGTGACGGCACCCATGATTACTAGTGGTATTAAAGTCGATTTACCTCAAGCAAATAATCATCCTATCGAATCAAAAGATATGCCTGCCATGGTAACAATTGGTAAAGATGGCAATATTTATCTTCAGTATGAAGATTACAAAGATAGTGAGCCATTATCTCGTGAAAAATTGGAAGCAGTTTTAAGCGATGCTCAAAAACAAGCTGAACAAGAAAATAAACAACTCACAGTTTTAGTCAATGGTGATAAGTCTCGTCCTTATGGAGAAGTCGTGTCATTGATGGCAAGTTTACAAGAAGCAGGTTTAACTCAAGTTGGCCTTCTGACAGAGCCTTTAAAATAAGCTATGAATAACGATCGAAAGCCACACTTTAAACAAAATGCGATTGCATTGAGCTTCACATTTGGAGTTCATGCTATTGCTATTGTTGGCTTGCTTTTTTTAGGCTTGAGTAAACCGCCTGAACAGCCAAAAAAGCTAACTACTATTTTAGTTAAGCCTGAAGATTTACCACCACCTTTAGCAAAAGAAGTTGAGCAACAAACCTCAGCAGAAAATCAGGCAGAAGAAGTTCTAAGTCCAATTGTGGATGAAACTCTTCCCCAAAATCTTCCAGCAATACCATCACCACCTCCTCCAGCAGCACAACATTTGGTTGCCCAAAAGCAAAAATCTGAGCAGGCCCAGCAAGCAAAATTAGCTGAGGAGAAACGTAAAGCTGAAGAAGCTGCTAAAGCGAAACAAGCTGCAGAGCAGCAACGTTTAGAGGAAGTTCAAAAACAGCAGGCTGATGCTAAGCGTCAAGCTGAGGCAAAAGCTGCAAAAGTCGAAGCTGAACAAAAGCGTAAAGCTGAAGCTGATGCAAAAACTAAACATGAACAAAGTGAAGCTCGCAAAGCTGCTGAAGATGCTAAACGTAAAGCAGAGACTGATGCAAAACTGAAACGTGAAGCTGAAAATGCTAAACTTCAGGCACAGCAAGAAGCTAAACGTAAAGCTGAAGCTGATGCGAAAGCTAAACATGAAAAAAATGAAGCCCGCAAAGCTGCTGAAGATGCTAAACGCAAAGCAGAAGCTGATGCAAAGGCTAAACAGGAAAAAAATGAAGCCCGTAAAGCGGCTGAAGATGCTAAACGCAAAGCTGAGTCTGAGGCGAAGGCTAAACAGGAAAAAAGTGAAGCCCACAAAGCAGCTGAAGATGCTAAACGTAAGGCTGAAGCTGATAAAGCCAAAAAGCAGAAAGCGGCTGAAGATGCCAAGCAGAAAGCTGACGCTGATGCTAAAGCCAAACATCAAAAAGCAGCTGAGGATGCTAAGCGTAAAGCTGAGGCTGACGCAAAAGCTAAAAAGCAGAAAGCTGCGGAAGATGCTAAACACAAGGCTGATGCTGACGCAAAAGCCAAACATGAACAAAGTGAAGCCCGTAAAGCTGCCGAGGATGCTAGACGTAAAGCTGAAGCTGAGGCAGAACAAAAAGCTGCATCTGCAAAGAAAGCTCAGGAAGAAGCTGCTCAGAAAAAAGGTGAAGCCAAAAAAATTGCATCTTCAGCGAGGCGTGATTTTGAGCAGAAAATTCGACGCTCTTGGGATGTCCCAACTGGTAGTAGTGGTAAAACAGTCGGTGTTCGTTTTACTCTCTCCGATTCGGGAAGCGTTAATTCTATTGTGATCACACGTTCCAGTGGTGATGATGCCTTAGACGCAAGTATTAAAGCTGCGATCCAAGCTGCAGCACCATATCCTATGCCATCAGATCCTGATGCAAGGCGTGAAGCAAAAAGTGTTAGTTCTACATTTAGAGCGCAATAATTTTGAAAGAGTTACATGCTTTAAATAGTTTAAGGCATGTAACTATGCTACAAAATCAACAGTCACAAAAAATACCTGCTATGACTTTAAACTTATGAAAACGAGCCGCAAACACCTTCTAGCCTTAACGCTGCTTGCAGCATTAAGTCCTCTTGCACCGACAGCTGCCTTTGCTCAATTACATTTAGAGATTGCAAAAGCGCCTGATCAAGCGCCCAAAATCGCTATTGTTCCTTTTAATAACGACAATGGACTTTATCCTATTGTTGAAACTGACTTAAACCGTTCAGGACGTTTCACAAGTTCATCGAAAAACTTACCTGCAAATGCTGCCATTAATCAAATTCAAGCATCTGATTGGCAAGCTGCGGGTATTCCATATGTTGTTACTGGACAAGTTAAGCAAACAGCTGATGGGTTTGAAGTTCATTACCAACTTTATGACGTACAAAAACAGCAATATCTTCTTAACGAGTTATTAAATGTTCCTGCTTCACGCATACGTCAAGCTGGACATATGGTCAGTGATGCTATTTATCAAGCATTGACTGGTATTGCTGGTGATTTTAGTGGTCGTATTGCTTATGTATTACGTAATCCGGCAACACCTGCTGAACGTTACACTTTACAAATTGCTGATACAGATGGTGAGCAACCGAAAACAGTTCTCTCTTCACGCGACCCAATTCTGTCTCCAGCATGGACTCCAGACGCTAAAAAAATTGCTTATGTTTCTTTTGAAACTAAACGTCCAGCAATTTACTTACAAGATCTTTCTACTGGAACACGTGAAGTACTTACCAGCTTTAAAGGTTTGAATGGTGCGCCAAGCTTTTCACCAGATGGCAAATCAATGCTATTTACAGGGTCAATGAATGGTAACCCTGAAATTTATCAAATGGATTTATCAACTCGCCAAATCAAACGTATGACAAATGACTCTGGCATTGATACAGAAGCACGTTACACACCAGATGGAAAAGCTTTTATTTTTACATCTGACCGTGGGGGCTCTCCTCAAATTTATCGCTATGATTTTGGAGAGGGTTCAGTAAAACGTTTAACATTTAAAGGGGCATTTAATGCTCGTGGTACTCTAAGTGCAGATGGTAAAAAAATTGCACTCGTGCATCGACCAAGTGGTAGTAACTATAAAGTTGCTATTCAAGATATTAATACAGGGATTGTCAATATTCTTACCCCAACCAGTTTAGATGAATCACCAAGTTTCTCACCAAATGGGCAAATGGTGGTTTACGCAACTCGTGAAGGGAACCGTGGTTTACTGTCTGTCATGTCCACTGATGGTCGTTTCCGTATGAATTTACCGAGTGAACAAGGTGAAGTACGTGAACCAGCCTGGGCACCTAAATAACTTTTTATTCCATTGATGGAGATGATGATGAAATCAATCAAATATTTGGCTCTTCCCCTACTTAGTGTAGCGCTTGTTATGACAGGCTGTGCCAGCCGTAAACCAGCAACAACGGCAACTACCGGTTCTACAACAAACCCGAGCACAGTAAATACGACAGGCTTAAGTGAAGATGCTGCATTAAATGCCCAAAATTTGGCAGGTGCTTCATCAAAAGGTGTAACTGAAGCAAACAAAGCTGCTTTAGCTAAACGCGTTGTTCATTTTGATTACGACAGCAGTGACTTATCTAATGAAGACTATCAAACTCTTCAGGCTCACGCACAATTTCTTATGGCAAATGCAAACTCCAAAGTTGCATTAACAGGTCATACAGATGAACGTGGTACACGTGAGTACAACATGGCCTTAGGCGAGCGTCGTGCAAAAGCAGTTCAAAGTTACCTCATCACAAATGGTGTAAATCCACAGCAACTTGAAGCTGTAAGTTATGGTAAAGAAGCGCCTGTTAATCCGGGCCATGATGAATCAGCTTGGAAAGAAAACCGCCGTGTTGAAATCAACTATGAAGCGGTTCCTCCCCTATTAAAATAAAACATTCTCTAAAAAATAAACGCCCACATATGGGCGTTTATTTTTTACATTCTAAACTTAAGAAGATTTGTTTTCCTCTTCTTCTGAATGTTGCATCGACTCAATCAAATCATGCTTATTAAAAGCTTTATACTCAGGTTTTGCTTCATAATCTTTCCAAGCTTCCTTAACATTCTCTTTCGAAATTTTTTCTAAGTTGATTGGTTCACTTGGCGTTGGGGTCGCATCGAACTTTTTAGTCGTCATTTCGATTCTCCTAAATATACATTCTTTTGCTATGCAAACAACATACCATTTAAAATGAGGCTTGTAAGCATAAATGCAACACAAATAAAGTAAGATAATTTTTATTTTGTGACATTCTCATCTAGAATATCCCACGTATTTATTTGACTCATTTTGATGCTTGCGCACAGGAGCGTTTTTTTATGTCCAACCTCACATTGTCCCAATTTTTACAACAAGAAAAAGGGAACCTTACACCTGAGTTGGCTCAAGTCATCGACACTATTGCCACCACCTGTAAAACTATCGATCAAGCCTTACAAAAAGGTGCACTCGCTGGTATTTTGGGTAGTGCTGGTAATGAAAATGTTCAGGGTGAAACACAGAAAAAACTTGATGTGATTTCTAATGACTATTTAATTGATGCTTTAAAAGTTCATCCACAAGTGGGTGGTCTTGCTTCTGAAGAACTTGATGAGTTCACACCTGCACAAGAAAATGGTAAATATCTGGTTTTATTTGACCCATTAGATGGCTCAAGTAACATCGATATCAATATGTGTGTAGGGACAATTTTCTCTATCCTCCCTGCAAAAAATGCGGTAACGCAAGCAGAAGATTTCATGCAGGCTGGTACACAGCAAGTTGCTGCTGGTTATGTACTTTATGGCCCATCAACCATGATGGCTTTAACAGTTGGAAATGGCGTAGCATTCTTTACTTTAGACCCAGAAACTCAAACATTCTTGCTCACTACTGACAACGTTCAAGTTTCGGCAGACACTCAAGAATTTGCAATTAATGCGTCTAATCAGCGTCATTGGGAAGAGCCTGTAAAACAATATATTGATGAATTACTTGCAGGTAAAACATCGGTTCGTGAAAAAGATTTCAACATGCGCTGGGTAGCATGTATGGTGGGTGATATTCACCGTATTTTATGCCGTGGTGGTATTTTCCTTTATCCATACGACTTAAAAGATCCGAAAAAAGCAGGTCGCTTGCGTTTAATGTATGAAGCGAATCCAATGAGTATGCTCATTGAACAAGCAGGTGGTACATCAACTACAGGTCGTGTTCGTATCTTAGATATTGAACCTACAGAACTTCATCAACGTGTTCCTGTAATTATTGGTTCTAAAAACGAAGTTGAACGCGTAACAAGCTACCATTAATAATTTTAATTATTTAGGGCATCATAGTATGATGGTGCCCTTTTGTTGGATATTTTCTTATGGCGGTTATCTTTTTAGAATCAAAAGACAATGCAAAAATTAAACATTTGCGTGGGTTAATCGAACTTAATAGCGCTCGAAAAAAGCACCAACAAACAGTCCTTGAAGGTACCCATCTCTGTTTAACGTGGTTACAACAGCAAAAGAAGATTTTTTCTTTATTTACGACAGAACAAGCATTAGAACATGCTGATTTTAAAAAAATAATTGAACTACATCAAGGTCACATCTTTGTTATTAGCGAAGTCTTATATAGAGATTTGAGCACATTAGGTACAAGCTTACCGTGTTTAGCTATTATTGACTTGCCTAAAACTGCCTCAACAATTGATTATGAAATAGATACTTTAATTCTGGAAAATATACAAGATCCAGGTAACGTAGGCACATTGCTACGTTCAGCAGCAGCAGCAAATATTAAGCAAATCATTTGCACACAAGGCTCTGCATCACTTTGGTCTCCACGAGTTTTAAGAGCAGGTATGGGAGCTCATTTTAGCTTACATTGTTTTGAAAACTTCCAGCTCACAGATATTCTTCCAAAATTTCAAATCCCAGTTTTCGTTACAAGTTCTCATCACTCAACAAGCCTCTATTCACAAGATCTTTCTCAACCCTGTGTATGGATTTTAGGAAATGAAGGTCAAGGTGCTAGTGATTACGCCTTAGAGAATGCACAATCAGTAACTATTCCACAGCCAGGTGGACAAGAGTCATTAAACGTAGCAATTGCAGGATCTATTTGTTTCTTTGAGATGGTTCGTCAACGCCAATAAAACGTTAATTTATTTTACATCGCACATATTTGTGAAAAAAATCAATTACACTATTAAAAAATAGCCAATTGTTGTCAACCTCCCACCTCTTTTCAACGTTATATAAGAGATATATTGAAGATAAGGTGGGTATGTCCAATGACAGGATTTTCCATCTCCATGGATTTAGCACCGAAAAAGTCTGGATCGGAAACATCTAGTGCTCATGCAAGCAAGGCTGAGCAACGCCTGAAAGTTTTCATGCAAGATGTAACTGGTCGTGCTTTGGTGATGATGGAGAGCGCTACCCAAGGTCAACAAGGTATTGCAATGGATTTGGTTCAAGAAGCATTTATTGCTTTGCACAAATCTTATGCCGAGAAAAGTACTGAAGAATGGTATCCCCTGTTTTATACTATTTTAAACAACAAACTTCAGGATTGGCGCCGCAAAGAATCTCGTAGAGCAAACCCATTTTCATTCTTCAAAAAAGTTAGTCTGGACAATGACGACGACGAAGTTATTGATGTAGTTGATGAAAAAGCCATCAATCCTGCGGATTTTCTTGATCAAGCAGTGACTATCGAAGAAATTCGAGAAGCGATTTCAAAGCTACCTGTTCGTCAACAACAGGCATTTATGTTACGTGCGTGGGAAGGTTTTGACACACACACAACAGCTCAGATCATGAACTGTACTGAAGGTAGTGTAAAAACCCATTATCACCGAGCAATTCAGGGACTTAGAGAGTATTTGGCCCATTTAAATCCCTTGGGAGGTTCTGATGAATCATGATGATTTCACTAAAAAGGTGACATCTAAACTTGATAGTTTGGCTCATCACCATAAAAATAAAACAGTGGTCATGAATCATGTACTTGACCATATTCAACCAAAACCAGCCTCTTTTTATAGTGTCTGGAAAATGTCTGGTTTTGCACTTGCAGCTGCGATCACAGGTTTTGTAATTTTACCTAATTCAGCAGATATTGTTGATAAGCCACAAAATCAAGTAGTTGTAAATCCTAAATTATCCCCACAAATGGTGGAAGATTTAGAAATGCTAATGGTGTTGGGTGAGGATAAAGTACAACATGGCAGCTAAAAAATTAGCACTTATCCTTTGTTCATTAAGTTTCTTGCAAACCAGTTTTGCAGGTTTTGAACGATTTTGGGTTTTTTCTAAGGATGCCAATACACAAGTTGATGATACATGGAATGCTCTTTCTGAAGAAGAACAACGTGCAGTTATTAAACGTTACCAGAGCTTAAAAGATCTACCAGCGAATCAAAGTACAAACCTCCAGCAACGTATGGACTGGTTTACTCAGCTCCCTGAAGCTGAAAAAGAAAAAATGCGTGAAGCATGGCAAAAAATGAGCACACAAGAGCGTAATGACTTGCGTCAGCGTATGCTTAAAGCGAATGGTGAAGAAAGAACAGCTATTCGTGAAGAATATATGAATAAGTATTTAGAACATTAAATCACACTGCAAAATTCGTATGCAATGAGTTTAATGTCTTACATAACTTTCTATAAAAAAGCCTCCAACTGGGGGCTTTTTATTTTAGATTGTTTATTTACGATAGCGTCTATAGGCCATTAAACCAAGTAAAGATGCTATAGATAGGATTCCTAAGCTACCACCGCCCCCACTTCGAGAATCATCGGTGGTAGTTGCTGTACTTACTAAATTAATTGTGCCAGCTTTAGATGAGATTTTACCATCTGCATCATAAACGTTATAGGTTAATGAATCGTTGAAAACGTTAAAGACGTTATTTGCTTGAATATAAATATTCCCACCATAACAAGTCTTATCTTTGTCATCCTCAGGACAAGGCCCTTCTCGATCTGCTTTAACAACCTTAAAGATCCCATCTTTTGAAGTTTTGCTTGGTAAATAGATAGGTAACTCTACGCCTTTTTCATCTACCCAAAATTGTGATTTAGGTTTTGAAAGCGTACTTACTGGCCCATCTCCATCATCATTAGCATATTTAAGAAGGTTCAGTGGAATAGTTTCATTTGCAAGATACTTAAAGGTAACTGTCCCATCTCCAGAAATAGGTTCAATGTTATTAAAACGTGCTTTTATCAAACCGCTTGAGGTTGATTTATTATCGGCTGTTGTAATCGTGTATTTACAATAAGCATAGCTACCCGCTTGAGTAACGACATCATCCTTGCGATAGAAAACAATTTGCTGAATAGCAGGTTTCCATTCACAAAATAAATTCTCTTTATCAGTTAAACCATCAACTTCTTGTTTATTATATGTATCATCAAGTGAACCAATACCTAATGGTTCCGTTGTAATATTATAATCAGTTGTATTAAAGAATTTCAACACATGGTTAGCATCTTCATCTGGTAATGGCAAATTATAGTTTTTCAAATCAATATAAATAGCACGATATTTTGTATTATCCGTATTATTAGTAAAATTATCTAACAAGTTCTTAAACTCAGCTAAACGTGCTTTGTAATAAGTAATAAAATTAGCCGGTGTTTTAGGATCTTTAATATATTTATCAAATAAATCATAATTTTGTTGATAGGTACTAATTAATGTCATTAATGAAATATTACTAACATCCTTTAAATCACCTGAAGTTAATTTCATTAACTCAACAACACCAATATCGCAGCTATTACGACTCGCTGACTGATAATAAGAAGCCCCATCTGCTAAACGATTTAAACCACGCTGGTCAGTTGTAGCACAGCTTCCCTTTCCATCTTTATCAACATCAATTAAATCTTTGTCAGAAGCGATATCCTTTGGATAATAAATAGGTAAAAAGCCGGTATAAGCTGTTGCTGGCTCTACTAAAGGGTTTAATAGAGTACTAAAGGCTTGTATACTAATATCAATATTCGTATGGCCATCAGGTAAGGATTCTTTTGGTAGATCACATTTTCCTGTTGCGGAACTCCAATCAAGAGCATTGAAGCCGAGTATTAAACCTACACTCTTTTCTTCTGCTGCCGCACCTAAAAGATATTTACAAGCATAACTTCCAGCATTATAAGCTAACAGGTTAAAACTAAGCTTTTTTGTCCCTAATTTATCATAGAGAAAAGTACTATTCGCATTATTTTCAACAATTGTATTATTTAATAGTGTAAGGCTACTGCTTGAACTTAAAATACTTGAAGTATTAGCTGGGTTATTAGTATCACCCGTAAATTTAATAATACTACCATTGGCACTATTCGCTATATTTTTTGCAATAGTATTATTTGTTAATGCTGCCTGAGGTTTACCACAAAACTCAAATGTACTAGCTGAATTAATATCACCATTACGTATAATACTATTGGAAAGAAGGGTGATCGTTCGTGGTGCATAAACAGTATCACTAAAACACCCCATTGATAAAACACTGCCTTGTGTTGCATTATTATATTGCAGTAATGAATGGTTTAATGACAGCGTAATATCTGGGGAAGCCAAATAAATCGCTCCGCCGCTGACTGCTTGAGATGATAAAATCTGACTATTTTGTAAAGAAAGATCAGCACCCGCATAAATTGCACCACCTTGACCAGTTGTTACCCCATTTTCAAGAGAGGTATTATTTAAGCTTAAGGGTTGCTTATAAGTGGTTGTATTAAAAATACGTGATTTACCTTGTGCATTAATATGTGTTTGTAAGGCAATCTGTGCAGGGTAATCATTAGTTAGAACACTTTTGTTCTGCCAATCCACTGGATCAGCCCCAAAAATAGCAATATTTACGTTAGGAACTAATTCCTTAGTTAAAGTATAAGTGCCAGCTTTGAGCTGAATAGATTTTTGTGTACTTTCACGTGTATCAATAACGGTACACCCGCCATAAGACTTACGTAATTCAGCAGTCTTTATTGCTTCACGTAATGAACAAGCATCTGTATTTTCGCCATCTTCATCCGCGAAGGTCGTAACATCAATCCTTCCATTAGTCGTATCTGCAAATAATGGCATTGCAGCAATCACAGCTAATGCTAAAAAAGCTTTTTTATAATTTTTCATAGCCTTTATCATCCTTGATTATGACTTAAAACGTCGCAAAGCAATTAAGCCAAATAAACCTAAAATTAAACCGCCTCCAACGCTTCCGCCACCCGTACTCACTGATTTATCCTCTATTCCTGAAGGTGGATCTTGTACGATTTGCACTGGAACTGTTAAATAAACATCGGCAGCGTTATTAAAACGTGTTGTTGTTGTGACAACTAAGAGATTAAAAACATCTGCTCCATGCCAATTACCATTTGGAACGTAAGTTAAATTTCCTTGTGTATCAATCGATAAAGTTCCTTTAGAGATGGTACTTGTCTGAACCACTTTCATACAGCCTGGTTGCCATGGATTACCATCTGTTCTTTTTCCAAACATTGCTTCGCATGTTTGTGGAGAAACTAATTCACCGTCCCCTACCACATCAGCAATATTAAATTTAGCAATTTCTCCATATTTAATATCTTGACCATGTGTACTAATATCATTGCGGTTAATTATTAATTCAATTGCGCCTAAATCACATAATTCATCATAACCACTACGATTTTTTCCACGTTGATCTTGTTTTTCACAACTTGCTAAACCGACAGAAGTTCCATCGCTATATAAACGGCCTTTGTTAATTAACAATGACTGTGAAAGAGCCGTATATTTATCGAGAATTCGTGGTTTAAAGAAACCTAAGAAACTATCACTTGGTGTTGAATAAGGGCAAAGCAATCCATCTGCAGGTGGCACATCACAAGTTCCTTCATCTGCATTCCCTGCAATTAATTTTTCATTAGCTGGATATATAATATTTGGTAATGCTACAGAAGCATTAAGATTACACTCTGATGTGACTAAATTACTTTGTACAGCGGTTTTATCCATTGCACTAGCCTGACAATTAGTTGTATTACCCACTAAAATACTATTAGAAATAGAAGCTTTCCCCAGTGGAGCATCAAGATACAAGCCTCCCACATTTTTAATCATAGTAATATTATTAAGGACCATTCCATCACGGACATTGGCAATAAAACTACCTTTATTATGAAAAATTGTACTATTAATCAAACCAATGATACGTGAAGTTAAATAACCTCCCGTAGTTTCATCTGCAAATTTAGTTTGAGCATGAAACAATGCGCCATCTGTGGCAGTCACTTCATTATCACGCACTACAGAGCGACTGATATAGTAAAGTGGCATATCACTATATAAAACCCCACCTTGACTTGCTTTATTATTCTGTATGAGGCTATTCGTAATCGTTACCGAACCTGCTGTTTTTATAGTATCTGACAGAATACCTGCATTATAAATTGCACCACCACGTGTTGCATACCCATCCATTAAACGTGAGTTTTGAATATTTAATTGTTCGTGGTTATAGATTAAACCACCATCACCATTTGGTGCAGTAGTCTTTAATCCGGCGCCTTTTAGATTGACATCAATAAATGAAACAATGAAAGATGCTTTTTCAACACTGCCATCATCAATACGAAAAAGTTGATCCGTGCCTGCCATTTTAATTGTTGCATTATGGGAATTGGGCTGCCCTTCTTCAATCAATGTAGAATCATTCTTTGCTGTACTAATAGTCATAGGCGCAGAAATCGTTATACTTTGATTTAGTGCATATTCTTTATCGCGCTGCAAAATAATATTTGAAGAAGCATCTTTATTTCCACATCCATGATAACCCGCCGCATATTTTTCAACATCAGCAGCATTAGAAGAACTACGATAATTAAGAAATTGTACGGCCTCACGCAATGTACAGATCGTATCGTCTTTATCTTCATCAGTTAAGCTTGTGACTTGAATATCGGCAGAATAAGTGTGTCCAGCAACAGCCAATAAAGCAAAAGCAATGCTCCGTTTGAGCATACCCATCTCCTTAAACCTTTTTCATTTTTTTTGTCAATATTGCAAAATTTCCGCTTTTGCAATCGCATCCTTTGTGCGTACTTTGTCACAGCAAGTAGAATTTCTCAAGATATTTTGGTCGGTCTATAGAGTCATTTTTGAACCAGATTACAAAAAGCTTCATACATTTAAAAAACTTTTTTAAATACAAAAATGTGACTTATTTAAAAATTAGAAGCAGATTTAAAAGATATAAAATAAGTAGTATGAAATGAGAGGCAGTTGTGTCAGAAACTCTATTTTTAATAAGTTGTTATGAACTTAGGCAAGCAATAAGCCTAAATAAAAGAATATCTAGTGTCGATATTCATCAATCAAAGCATAAATTTGTCTTAAAGTTGCATTCGAAAGTTTTGTTTTTTCACCTTTGAGTAATTTTTCTAATTGGGCAACTGTCTGTAGCAAGAGAGAAGCTTGATGAGGACCATGTAACAATAAATAGTCAACAATTTGCTGATCAAAATGAATACCACGTCTAGACATTACAGATGTGACCAAGGCATAGCGGTCTGCATATAAACTTCCACTCGGCACTTTAACACTAACAGCTTGCGTAAGTCGTGACTGTAAGTCTGGTAATTCTAACTTTAATTCGATAGGCGCTACACGCGAAGAAAATACCAACTGTCCTTCGTGATTATTCATTAAATGAAAGACAGCTTTTTGCCAATGAGGCACACCACTAATCGATTCAATATCATCTAAAGCAACAAGGTCATAATGCTCTAAAGACGTAATTGCTTCAATAGGAGCATCAAGGAGTTCAAGCAAAGAAACTTTAATTGCAGATTTGCCTATTTCTAAATAAGAGTCACAAATTGCGGAAAGTAAATGACTCTTACCTGTCCCTGCTCCACCGTAGATGTAAAACCTACTGACCAGACCAGCATGTAGTTGACGCACAGCATCAACTACATTCCCCCAACTTGGTCCCGAAAAATCACTGATTCGGGCATCTAGTTGAGGTTCTATATCCAGTTGGAGTTGACGCATATATTGAATTAACCTTGAAATTATTTCTGGTCAGATGGTTCCAGTTTATCTGTATCTTGCTGTGTTTTAACCTCAAGATCAAGCTTAGTGCTTTCAGTTTCTACATGAATTTGCTCAATATTGCCGTCTTCTTGTATCAACAAAGTAGAAGGTGGAGCATATAATGAACTGCGCTCATAGTTATCTCTTAAGTGTTTCAACAATACTACAATAACAGCCGCAACAGGCAATGCAATTAACATTCCCAAGAAACCTGCAAGCTGAGCACCAGCTAATACTGCAAAGACAACTGCTACAGGAGATAAACCAATTTTATCACCCAATAGAAATGGCTGTAGAATATACCCTTCTACTGCTTGACCAATCATAAAAACCACACCAACAAGTAGTAAGTGCGTCCAGTCCAATCCAAACTGGAATAAACTGGCAACAACCGCTGCAATAATTCCGACTGCAAATCCTAAATAAGGAATAATACTGGCAAGGCCAGCCACCATACCAATAATGAGTCCGACCTCTAATCCAATTAATTGTAAACCTACGGCATAGACTACGCCGAGTAAAAACATAACGAGGAACTGACCTTTAACGAATGCTCCTAAAACGCTATGGCATTCACTAACGATCTGTAAGGTAGTAGCTTCATATGGTCGTGGAATGAGACGACGTAAGTGCTGCAACATACGGTCCCAGTCTAATAAAAAATAAAAAGCAATAATTGGAATTAAAACTATTGTTCCACCAATCTGAATAAAATTGAGACCTGATTGCGCAAGCTTTAATAAGACAGCTTGAATACTATCGGCACTGTAATTTGTCTGGACATAGTCCATGACAGCTTTAGATATTTGATCGGTATCAATTTCCATTTGTTGGACATGGAATGTCGAAGAAATCCATGGTAATAGCTCTGCATTAACCCAATGAATTCCACCTGGGATACTATCTCGAGCATAAACCAATTGTTTCCAGATAAGCGGAACCAAATACCATAATGCGACAGTTAAAGTTACACCGATACCGATAAAAACGATGCTAATTGCTAACCAGCGGGGCAATTTTATTTTTACCAGAACATCAACAAGTGGACTGAATAAATAAGCCAGGAAAAAAGCACCGACAAAAGGAATGACTACAGGCTTGAGTAAGTACAATACCCATACCAGCAATACAATACCTGCGAGTAAAAGAATACGGCGCAGTATACGATCTTGCATAAAATCTAGCCTTTTTTGATTTAATCGTTATAAATGAAAAAATATTTTTATTAAAGATAGCATTTTCGAGCATAAATAACATAAGAGTTTCGTATATTCAGGTTATAATCTGCCGCCAATGCGGAGACTTCATTTATGAGCAACTCAACTTCTACCCCAAATACCGGTTTAAGCTATAAAGATGCGGGTGTCGACATTGAAGCGGGCGACGCACTGGTCGATCGTATCAAGTCAGTCGCTAAACGTACAAGTCGTCCTGAAGTAATGGGCGGTCTTGGTGGCTTTGGTGCACTATGCAAAATTCCTAAAGGTTATGAAGAGCCTGTTTTAGTTTCTGGTACCGATGGTGTAGGAACTAAATTACGTTTGGCACTTAATCTTAATCGTCATGACACAATCGGCCAAGATCTGGTCGCTATGTGTGTAAACGACCTTTTAGTTTGTGGTGCAGAACCATTATTCTTCCTTGATTATTATGCAACAGGTCACTTAAATGTTGACGTTGCTGCAAATGTTGTTACTGGTATTGGTAAAGGTTGTGAGCTTGCAGGTTGCGCACTTGTAGGTGGGGAAACCGCAGAAATGCCAGGCATGTATGAAGGCGAAGATTACGATCTTGCTGGTTTTGCCGTTGGTGTTGTTGAGCAAAGCAAAATTATTGATGGCTCTAAAGTAAAGGCTGGTGATGTACTTATTGGTGTTGCATCAAGTGGTGCTCACTCAAATGGTTATTCATTATTACGTAAAATTTTAGACGTTAAAAATGTTGATTTAACTCAAACAATTGATGGTCGTCCTCTTGCAGACGTTGCAATGGAACCAACACGTATTTATGTAAAACCAGTTCTTGAGCTATGCAAACAAGTTGATGTACATGCTATGGCACACATCACTGGTGGCGGTTTACCAGGTAACTTACCTCGTGTATTACCAAATGGCGCACAAGCAGTTATTGATGAAGCTTCTTGGGAATGGTCTGAATTATTCCAACTTCTACGACGCGAAGGCAATGTAGAGCGCTTTGAAATGTACCGTACGTTTAACTGTGGCGTAGGTATGGTCATTGCTGTTGATGCAAATGATGCAGAAAAAACAATTGAAGTGCTTACTACTCAAGGTGAAAAAGCTTGGAAAATTGGGCACATCCAAGAAAATGCTGAATCAGTGGAAGGTGCAGACGAAAAAATTCGTGTGATCTTTGCATGATAAAAATTGCTGTTCTAGTCTCTGGGAACGGCAGTAATTTACAAGCCTTGATAGATGCAAATCTATCAGGGCAAATTGTAGGTGTACTGTCTAATAAAGCAGATGCTTATGCCCTAGAGCGTGCTCAAAAAGCCAATATTGCTACGGCTGTTATTTCCCATAAAGACTTTCCAACTCGTGAAGTTTTTGATGAAGCAATGCATCAAAAACTTTTGGCTTGGCAAGTGGATGTGGTTATTTTAGCCGGTTTCATGCGCATTTTAACTCCCACCTTTGTCAACAAATGGCAAGGGAAAATGCTGAACATACATCCCTCACTTCTTCCAGCTTATAAAGGTGTGAACACTCATCAACGTGTTTTAAACACAGGTGATCGTTTACATGGTTGTACCGTACACTTTGTAACTGCTGAACTGGATTCTGGTCAATCAATTGCCCAATCCGCTATTTCAGTTAAAGAACATGATACTGCCGCTTCATTAGCAAATCGAGTGCATACACTTGAGCACTTTATCTACCCTCAAGTAGCAGAGTGGATATGTAACGGTCAGCTTACATGGAAAAATGGCCAAGCTTATTTCCGTGATCAAGTTCTTAAACACCCTATTCGTTTTGCAAATTGGTAAAGCATTTTACTTAAAAGCAAAAATAAAAAAGGACATGCTGGCATGTCCTTTTTTATAAGCTTAAAACTTAATTTGGCTGATGATGAATCAATTTCTTTATAGTGTTCACTGTATCAATCGGATGTTCTAGAGGGAACATATGCCCTCCTTCAACCACAGTAAACGGAATTCCCATTTTTCGCTTTGCCATTTGAGGAAAGCCTCTTTTTAAGAAAGCACTTTCTTTCCCTACAACTAAATGCACAGGCATCTTAGGTTTTGGCATAGGTAGCCACCACCAAGAAGGGTTTTTCCGGAAAATTGCAACTTCATCTTCACGAGAAATCGTTAAAGTGACACCACCGCGGACCGAGTCTTCTTTCAAAGCATAGTCAATGTAAGCTTGAAAACAATCTTCATCAAAATCTTTATAGAAACCTTTAGGACGCAGTAACTCAGCAGCCTGCTCTCTTGAGTCCCAATGTTCACGACGACGTGCAGATAAGCCTGCTGGTGTCATCGCATCAACCAATTTAGGACGAAATAATTTTGCCATATGAAAAGCAAATGAATATCGCCCTAAAATAAGAGGCGGGTCTAACATAATCACTTGAGAAAACAGTTCAGGACGCTGAAAAGATGCCATTAAGGTTAAAACTGAACCCAGAGAATGCCCAAGTCCAATGACTTTACGTCCTTTCGCCTGCCGCACAATACTATCAATCACTTGATCAACCAAAGAAGGCCAATGATTAGTCACAGGATAACGTTTATCAGGACCAATCAGGGGAACATAAATAATGTCATATTCCCCTTTCAACTGGTCAAACAGTTTTTGATACACTTTTGATGGTACGCCATTCGCATGAGCAAAGTGTATAACTGGTTTCATTGACATACCGCTATCCTAAAACAGATTTTATTGTAATTTTGCGCTTTGACGAGTCTGCACTTCTTGAGCAATTGATTCACTTACCCCTTGCCCTATTTGTGCACCCATACGACCTAAAATTGATTGTAATGGGTTACGCTCAATTGTGTAGTCAACTTTATTATCAAGCTTTAGTTCACGCATCAAGCTCGTAATGTTACCTGAACGGTCAGCAATACCTAACTGGATTGCTTGTTCACCAGTCCAGAAAAGACCAGAGAAAATAGCAGGGTCATTTGATTTCAAGCGTTTACCACGTCCTTCTTTAACTGCAGTGATAAAGTGTGTGTGGACATTATCGAGTACAGATTGAATATGCTGTCTTTGTACAGGATTAATCGGTTTTGTCATACTTAAAATATCTTTATTGGTGCCCGCTGTTAAAGTACGGTCTTCAATTCCGAGTTTTTGAGCTAAACCAGTAATGCCGTAGTTTGGCATAATGACACCAATTGAACCGACTAAACTCGATGGATTCACAATAATTTCATCAGCAGCAGACGCAATATAATACGCACCTGAAGCTCCCATATCACCAATCACTGCATAGACTTTTTTGTCAGGATGTTCTTTTTTCAAATAGCGAATTTCTTGCCAAATTTCATCTGACTGAACAGGAGAACCGCCTGGTGAGTTAATATTAAGTGCAATAGCTTTACTATTTGATGCTTCAAAAGCACGTTTAAGTGCTTTATTCGTATCTTCACTATTTACAGCTTGATTACTTGAAGCATCAATAGTGCCCACAATATCTACAACTGCGAGATGAGCACTGCTACTACTTGCTGCCGAGCCATCCTTAGTCGTTGAACAACCTTTACCCATGAGTACAATAATGAATAACAAATAAATAAAAGTTAATGTTTTAAAGAATATACCCCAGCGACGACTACGGCGTTGTTCCTCTACAGAGGCAAGCACTGCCTTCTCGAGAATTTGCCATTCTTGTCCATTCTGTTTAGGGATTATAGGTTCATTTTGTGGTTTTGGCGGCCAATCGGACATAAAATTCCAATCCAAATTAATCTAAAATGATGTCATTATATACGTTGATTTGATAAAAACTGTCTAAATAATATGATTTCATTTATAATAATTTTATCTTTTTTTTATTATTGCTCCCTTTTCCCCGCGATAGATGACCAAATTAGATGCAAAAAGTATGACCTATTATCTACTCAAAACGTTTAGCCGCTACCCAATTAAATTTGGACGTTGTATTGCTCGTATGTTGGCAGGATTAATCAATACTTTAAAAATTACTAAAACATCAAAAAGTATAGAACTAAACTTACGAATTGCCCTTCCGCATTTAACGCCGCAGCAGCGAATAGAGCTTATGCAAAAAGCTATTCGTAACGAACTAACCTCATACTTTGAATTTTTAAGTATTTGGGGATCATCAAATAGTAAGAATATCGAAAGAATTCACCATATTGAAGGTGAACATTACTATCACGAAGCGCTTGCAGCAAAAAAAGGGCTTGTCATGATTATCCCCCATTTTGGTACATGGGAAATCTTGAATGCTTGGTGTTCACAGTTCACTTCAATGACAATTTTATACAAGCCTGTAAAAAATGAAGATGCGAACTGTTTTGTTCGAGATGCACGCAGTCGTGAACAAGCCAACTTGGTTCCTACTGATGAAAGTGGCGTAAGACAAATTTTTAAAGCTTTAAAACAAGGTCAAACTACCGCAATTTTACCTGACCATACGCCCAACGTCGGCGGCAGTATGATCAATTATTTTGGTGTTCCACTTGCCTCAAGCAATTTGAGCGCCAAGCTCATCCAAAAAACTAAAGCAAAAGCTTTATTCATGTATGCAATTCGTAACGAAAATGATGGCTTTACGATGCACATTGAACCTATGGATGAGAAGATCTACGAAGGTAGTGCAGATGATGGAACATTTGTCATTCACCAAGCTATTGAACAACTTATCCAGCGCTATCCAGAGCATTACCACTGGAGTTATAAACGTTTTAAAGCCAACCCTGCTTTAGATAACATTTATAATATTGATCCAGCTGAAGCTCTTCAAATTGTGACTAAGCTGAAAGCAGAAGCTTCACAAAGCTCTGTGAAGCCAAGTACGCTCGAAACGTCGAGTGTATAAAATCATTTGATGATGCTGAGATACAAAACTTAATGTTCCTTGCTCAACGGTGCTTTTAAATGGAATATTAAGTTCTTGTATTCTCGCTAAGACTTCTTTGCTTGGATGACCATATCGGTTATTAAATCCCGCAGAGGCAACAACCAGCTTCGGATTTAAAGTCACTAAAAAATCATAGGCTGAACTATGTTTACTACCATGATGACCTAATACCAAAACATCTACTTTTAAATCAGGATATTCTTTTATCAGTTGATATTCTGCTTCCCATCCCGCATCCCCCATAATTAAATAATTTTGATAACCCTTTACCTGTTTTAAATGAATATAAACGACACAAGAATATTCATTTTGGTTAAAAGAAACTAAATTTAAATCATTTTCTTTGGGCCAAAGTATCTCAATATCTAACTGTGGATATTGCCATTTTTGCCCTTGATGACAATAGGTAAATGGTTCTTTCACCTGCTGTGTCCATAGCTGATTTGATATGACTTGTTTAATAGGAAAAGTCTGAGCGATAAAAGGAAATGCCCCACTATGATCTTGGTCAAGATGAGATAACACCACGTGATCTAGTTGTTTAATACCTTTCTGACGTAAATATGGAATTACTACATTTTGCCCAATACTAAAGGCTTTCTCGTCATAAGAACCACCCGTATCAATTAACCACGTCTGCTCTGGGTGTTGTAGAAAAATCGCTTGTCCTTGGCCTACATCTATAATATTTAATTGGATTTGCTGAGAGGTTTTATTCGGAATAACTAAGGGTAAACAACAGATAAGTCCCCAAAATTTCGGTAAAAATCCACGTGGTAAAAATAAAATAATAATTGCACAGCTTAAACCTAACAAAGCCAGTGGTGTCAGGCTAAAACCTTGCAACGGTAGAGATAACTTCTCTAAAAAACTAAAACATGTCAGCACTATGCTGAGCAAAATATCATTAATCTGAAAGAGTGCATTTCCAAGTGAATTAAAAATAAGCCACATACAAGCAGCAAAAATATTCAAAGGAACAATAATTCCTCCTAGCAAAGGAACTGCAATAATATTTGTGAGCGGTGCAATCCATGAAATTTGTTGAAAGAAAATCAACATTAAAGGACATAGGGCGATAAATATTTTGCCCTGAGATTCAATTAGGGTTTTGCTTAAAAGAATTATTCTAGATAGCAGACTCAATGAGGCAAGATTTTGAGTCTGTACTATGGTTTGATAAATGCGTAATAAAATAAAGCAAGAACCATAAGAGAGCCAAAAACCTGCCGATAAAACACTAAATGGGTCGAAAAGTAAAAGTAGACTTGCGCTGTAAACCAAGAGTGAAAATGGCTTAACAGGCAGTTTGACTAACAATAAAAAGGCAAATAAGAATACTGAAAGTAAAGTTCTTAAAGCTGGAATTTCAAAGCCTACAAAAGCTGTATAAATCAAAACCCCAAAACATAATGGAATCATTGCCAATATTTGCTTGGGTTGCCACAAATAAATCCGAGGATAATAACGTCGTACTAATTGATGTAAACCCCAAGACAACATGATGGCAAAAATGAGGACATGAGGCCCTGAAATGGCCAACAAATGAGAGATTCCTAACTGTTTAAATTGATTTTTAGTGTCTTCATTTAAAAGACTTTCGTCCCCAGTCAGAAGTGCTAATAACAATCCTTTATTTTGAAAGGGAGATTTTTTTAGCATTAATCTAAACTCTAGACGGAGCTTTTCTATATTTAATTGTTGCCTAGTAAAAAACTTTTGTTGCTGTTGTAAATGATTTTGATAACCCAACCGATAAATTTCATCAGAGCTTAAAGGCTCAATATGCTGAACACTGAAACCTGACATTATATTTCGTTGAATGAACCATTGTTCCTGATCAAAAGCTCCTGATACTGCGTAACTATGGGCAGGTCTGGTTTTACCGGAAATTCGATAGTAGTGGCCTAATTGTAATTTTGGACCATCTATTAATGCGTTCTCATTTTCATTTTTTAAATATAACAACCAATTCACAACATGGGATGACCGCCCTAGAACCTGAGCGACTTGCTGTGTCTTATTATCTTTTTCTTCACTTATTCGATCTATATAAACAACAATGTCTAAAGACTCAGGTTGCATCTCCCGTAGTTGTAATCTTTCATTTAAGGCATGCTGAGCATATTGATGACCTATAATAAAAAGACTTAGACCACAGATTAAACAATAAACTGCTTTTAATATGGGACGATTTACAACGATATGCTGCTTAAAAATATAAAAAATAAAGCTGATAAAGAGCAGAACTTTACCAATCCAACCATATTGCATTATTAGCGGAAGATCTATTCCCATGAATGCAATACCACTAACCCACCCCACTAAAATAAGCTTTAACATTTAAAATCATATCGTTATCTTTTTAGGGGCAAAATTAAAGCCCAACTGAGTGGGCTTTAACAATGTGATTTAATGACAATTTTTTAAGAACCGCTGACCCAAAGACCATCTTCCATATGTAAGATTGAATCTGCTGCCTGAGCCAACTGTTCATCATGAGTCACTATCAGCATAGCCATGTTGAGTTCTTTCTTAAGATCAGTCAGTAATTCAAAAATACCTAGAGCTGTTTTACGATCGAGGTTTCCTGTAGGTTCATCGGCCAAAACAACCGCAGGTTGAGTGACCAAAGCACGAGCCAAAGCAACACGTTGGCGCTCACCGCCTGAAAGCTCACCTGGCTGGTGATCCATACGATGAGATAATCCCACTCGGTCTAGTAAATATTCAGCTTGTGCTTTTACCGATTTGTATTGGCTATCTGGTCGAAGCATAAGTGGCATTGCAACATTTTCAAGCGCAGTAAACTCAGGTAACAAATGGTGAAATTGATAAACAAAACCAAGGTATTTGTTACGTTGAAAACCACGCTCGGATTCACCTAAATTATCAAAACGCTGACCATTTAAAAATACTTGCCCTTGCGTTGGTTGCTCTAGGCCACCTAGCGCATGAAGTAAAGTACTTTTACCTGAACCACTCGCACCAACAATCGAAACAAACTGCCCAGCTTCAACTTGTAAAGAAAGACCTTTAATGACTTCAACCTTAGATTTACCATCATCAAAATGTTTGTAGATATCTTTTGCTTCTAAAACAATTTTACTCATAACGCAGTGCCTCGGCAGGTTGAACTTTGGCCGCACGAAGTGCCGGATAAATAGTTGCCAAGAAGCTGAGAAGTAAAGACACAGTCACAATAATCGTCACATCTTGCCATCTTAAATAAGAAGGTAGGTAATGCACAAAGTAAGCATCAAATAAATTTAAACCTAACACATTGTTAAACCATGAAATGATATCACTAATGGTTAAAGCCAAAATTACACCTAAAACCGTACCTGCAACTGTCCCAATCACACCAATGACAGTACCTTGCACCATAAAGATTTTAGTGATCATCGATGGTGAAGCGCCTAATGTACGCAAAATAGCAATATCTGATTTTTTATCTGTTACAACCATAACCAATGACGAAACGATATTAAATGCTGCAACAACAATGATAAGTACAAGTAACAAACCAACGAGTGTTTTTTCCATTTGAATGGCATTAAACAGATTGCCATGCGTATAGGTCCAGTTCGTTGCGTAGAAATTGCTTGGTAAACTTTTTACTAAGTCATCTGCAACTTTTGGAGCGGCAAAAATATCATCTAGTTTTAAACGGACACCTTGAGCACCATCTGGTAAGCGTAATAGTGTTGACGCATCATAGAGAGCGATATAGCCCACCATAGAGTCAACTTCGGCACCTACACTAAAAATCCCCACTACTTTAAAACGCTTGAAACGAGGTACTACACCCGCTGGAGATGGCGTTGCTTCAGGTAAAACCAATGTCACACTGTCATTTAGACGCAAGCCTAATGAATCGGCCATATCTTTACCAAGAACAATACCAAACTCACCCTTTTTAAGTGAGTCTAAGCTACCAGCAACAATATGATTTTGAATAATAGACACATTCTTTTCATATTTTGGGTCAATACCCGTCACCATAATACCAGCGACTTGCCCTTGCGCGGTTAACATACCTTGCAATTGGGTAAAAGGTGCAACCCCAGTTACATGTGGATGATGTTCAACTCGTTTTACCAGTTCAGGCCAATCCGTAAGGATTTGTGTAGATGAAACTGTCGCTTGCGGCACCATTCCCAAAACACGGTTTTTCAATTCGCGATCGAAACCGTTCATCACAGAAAGTACCGTAATCAGTACAGCGACACCTAGTGTCAAACCGATCATCGAAACCAATGCAATAAAAGAAATAAAATGATTACTGCGTCTTGCGCGAGTATATCTCAACCCTATATACAGTGAGATTGGTTTAAACATACCTTCTAAATCCAAGGTGATTGATGGGAAATAGCAGATGCTAAAGTCAAATTACATCGACATCTACTATTTGGCCATATCGTTAGATGCTGTATTAAGGTTTAAAAATCAGTAAGTTCTGACCTTTCCTTAACAATCCTAATATTATATTGCTGCGCTATTTTCTACTACTTAAGTTGGGAGATCAATTTGATCATGCATTTCGCTACGAATTAGAACAATTTAATGAATAAGCTCAACAAATTACCCAAATCTTCTCCTATTTAGACTTAATATGTCGGACAAAATTTCGATTTGCCTGAATGTCTTTATAGAAATATAAAAATAGTCCAAACAAGATAATTAAAGCCCCCACAAAAACCATAATCGAAAGCTGTTCGTGGTTTAAAGCAGCTCCAATCATCATCGCTAACATTGGCGTAATTACAGTCGTTAAAGATAAAGTCGTTGCCTGAATATTTTGTATAAGTTTGAAATAACAAAACATGGCGACTAATGAAGCCATAAGTACCGTATAAATTAAGGCAAATAAAGATTTAGCTTCTGGAAAATGTGTCGGTGCATACTGCCAAATAAATGGAATAAGACAACTCGCCAAAATTGAAGAGACTAAAATAGAGCCGGTTGCTTGAGCCATAGGCTGAATCTGTGCATTAACTTTCTTAACCCAGAAAATTGAAAAAGAATAAACAAACACACTGATCAGCATAAGGACTATACCAAACGGATGCACATGCTGATTTGCGCCATTAAAACAAATAATAGCTAAACCGCTAACTGCAATCGCCATACCTAGCCATTGCAACTTATAGAGTTGCTGACCAAATGCGAACCGACCAATTAGTCCGGCCATAATAGGCGCTAAACCAAACATAAGCGCGATCATGCCTGAACTTAAATATTGAGTAGCCGCATAGGTAAAAATTTGAGAGCCAATTAAACTAAAAGATCCGGCAACATAGCTATGAATTGCTTGTCGATGAGTCGGAAAAGGTGTTCTTAAAATCAGTAATATGGTCACGGCCAAAGGCAATGCAATAAAAAAGCGTAACAACAATGCCCACATAAGATGTAAATCAGACACACTCCAAACAATGGCCAATGGAGTGGTTGCCCAAATGAACACTAACAAGGCATAGGTTAAAGCCAAATTGGTTTGCGATGGCATGCGATGCTCACTTAGCTGCTTTACGTTTTTGCTTTAAAATTGTTTGATCTAATGCACTCGAAAATTCACGCTTATCCCGCTCTGAAATAGGTGGCGGTCCACCCGTTTGCACACCCGCGCCACGAAGCGTATCCATGAAATCACGTAGATGTAACCGCGCTTTAACATTAGCAGTTGTATAAACCTCACCTCGGGGATGAATAGCCACGCCACCCTTTTCAATGACTTGAGCCGCTAGTGGAATATCTTGCGTAATAACAATGTCATTTTCAATCATGCGATCGACTATTTCTTTGTCGGCCTGATCTGCACCACTTAAAACCTGTATTGATTTGATGCGAACAGAAGGCGTAATACCAACATTTTGATTAGCAACAAAAATAACTTCTAACTGATAACGATCTGATGCGCGCAAAATCACTTCACGTAATATTCTTGGTAAGGCGTCTGCGTCTACCCATAGTTTAAATGGCAGCACGTTATTCTCTATTTCCACTAAAAATATAAGTCTAACAGATGCTTTTCTAAGGTGAATAGTAATAAACATTAAACTTATTTTTAATTTGGTATTTAAGTTTTCTTAAGAGTCAGATCTACCTTTTCTTTTGTAAATAGAAGCAATATCTATCTTTAAATGACTAAATATGTGCTTTTACAAGAGAATTTACACATGGTGACTTGAAAAATAGTAAACACCCTCGATTTAATATAACAAGTAATGTGAACCCAACAGCATCGTGCTTATGAAAAATCAAAACAGTCCAGAAGTAATTAAAGTAAATGACCAAAATTTTGGTAGTCATGGCGAACATTGGAATCTATTGACGTCCCATCCTGAAACAGATGTACCAAAATGGTTAGGACTAGCACTTGATGCACCCGTAATGCCAATGGGCTTATGCGAACATGAAGAAGATATGGATCAATCTTTTTGGTTGATCCAAGGCCCACAAAACCAAAAAGTTACAATCAACCAGATTATTGCAGTTGAAAATCAGAAACCTCGCGCACTCAAAACAGCCTTTCCAAGTTTTGAAAGTCCATATCAATATAATGCGAAAATTGAACGTATCATTACTTGTGACTCTGCGACACAAGCTGTTTTAAGTTTAAAACTAAATAAAGATACAACGGTTTATGCATTTGATAATTTATTTAGTGTTAACGCTTGTCAATATGACAAAACTAAAGACTATCAAGTTCAATTTAATGCATGGGCTTATGAATTAGAACCAGTTCCAGCGGGCGAAAAAATTGTTGTTGATGACCCAGCTTCAATTAAACATCACCGTGCATTAAATGCGATTTTAACTGAACATAATGGTATTGCTCCTGAAAATTTACAGGAACTCATTAATGAGTGGCAACCAAAAACTCCAGAAGATCAAGAACCTGTAACCGTTGATTTTTCTAAAATGGTCGCTTATTTATATGGCGAAAACCTTGGTCAAGAAGATGAAGCATGGTTCCAAGGTAATATTGTTGGCAAAACTTCTATGACATTTATGGGGGTAGAATATACCCTTTATGATGTTACTTTGGTTTTAGAAGATGATCTTCCTGCCATATTAGTGCGCATTGCAACCAAAAACGATTTGTATAAAAACTTTAATATTGGCGAATATATTCGCGGTAATATCTGGATTCAGGCGACTATTTGTGCTAAAAAGGGTGAAACTAATTGAATTTCACTAATATTTTAATAATTAGGTTATTGAATGAAGATTATACCCGAACAAACCACCAGCCTCATTCAATCTAGTAGCCTGCGCATAAAGGTCGATACTGGTGCGTTTTGCTTTTTTGTATTGGGTATGTTCTTAGCGGCCATATTCATGCACCAATTTGGTTTAGTGCCTTTTTAATTCATAATTTATTCAAAAATAAAGCCCTCATTTGAGGGCTTTATTTATTTGATTTGCTTAACCATTACGTTTTGCAAAATCATCCATAAAGCTAATTAAAGCCTGTACGCCTTCTAATGGAACAGCATTATAAATACTTGCACGCATACCACCTACAGAACGATGCCCAGCTAAATTCAACAAATGGTTTGCTTCCGCTTCTTTTAAGAATTGCTTGTCTAAAGCTTCATCTGCCAAGGTAAACGGTACATTCATAATTGAACGGTTCGGAATTGCAATCGGGTTATTATAGAAATCGCTTGAGTCGATATAACCATATAATGATTGAGCTTTTTCAAGGTTAACCTTATGGATAGCATCTACCCCACCCTGCTCTAACAACCACTCAAATACCAAACCAGACAAATACCAAGCGTAAGTCGATGGTGTATTAACCATAGAACCATTTTTGGCTTGGTCACCATATTTTAAAATGCTTGGAATTTCTGGTTTAGCTTGATCAAGTAAGTCATCACGAATAATGACAATTGTTAAACCAGCAGGACCAATATTTTTTTGTGCGCCAGCATAGATCAAACCAAACTTGGTCACATCTAATGGAGCAGATAAAATACTTGATGAATAGTCACAAACGAGTGGAGCTTTTACATCAGGAATTCCTGCGAACTGTAAGCCACCAATTGTTTCATTATCTGCATAATGTACATAGGCTGCGTCGGCAGACAAATTCCATTCGCTTTGCTCAGAAATTGCGAACTTGCCATCGATTTTAATGCCAGCATTTACAACATTAATGTCGCCATAACGCTTTGCTTCTTTTAACGCTTTTTCAGACCAGATGCCAGTATCAATATAATCAGCTTTACTGTTCTTACCCAAAAGGTTTAAAGGAATCGCAGAAAATTGTAATGACGCACCGCCTTGTAAAAACAGTACTTTATAGTTTTCTGGAATATTCATTAACTTGCGTAAATCTGCTTCAGCTTTTTCAGCCACAGCAACATAGTCAGCACTACGGTGACTCATTTCCATGATGGATAGACCTTTACCTTGCCAATCCAACAATTCTTGTTGAGCTTTTTCTAAAACGGCAGTAGGTAATGCAGCAGGACCAGCACAGAAATTGTACGCGCGCATGATTTTTCCCTTGTATAAAGTCAAACACAATAAAAATGGCATTTAACCACAGATTGCTTAAGCTTGCAGCAGCTTCTCAAGTAAATATTTCAATGCTGGACTGTATTTAGGTTTATTTTTTCAATTACTGTTGTTGTTATTTCCTCACTTTTAATGACCGTCTTTCAAATTTAAAAAGATTTTTAAGCAAAAAGATCAACTTGACTTGTGATTATAATTTCACATACCTTGAGAGGTATTACAAAAATATTGGCTTAGTAATATTCAATAATTAAAGGAGCTAAAATCAAAATGTTTTTATACAAATGTATAATAAACAATATGATAATTGAATTTAATAACAAGAAATTTAAACTATAAGGGATGCCCAAAAATTGTTATTTAAAATGCCAGTACATCGATACAAACAGTCTATTTTTCCATTTTCATTTAAACCAAAACATCTTGCTTTGGCTTTAGGCCTTTTTTTTACTGATCATTTATATGCTCAAAGTTTAAGTTATGCAGAAGCAGAACAACAAGCTTTAAAAATTTCATATAGTACTCAAGCTAATCAAGCATTACAGCAAGCATCTCAATTAGAAGCTGAAGCAGTCAAAGGACTCGGATTACCTCGAGTTGATTTAAATGTCAGAGCCTATGCTTTTCATAGTGAAACCGATGTACCTCTTGGTTCTTTTAAACAAAAACTTGAGAATGATTTAAGCCAAGGATTCAACGATAAACTTTCGCAGTGGAACAATGTCATTCCATCGGATGTGCTGGGACAAGTTCAAGAAGGCGCAAATCAAACTATCCATGACGGTATAAACCGATTTCCAGATTATGCGAATCTGACTATTGAAGATCAGGTTGTACGCCCTTCTATTTCGGTCGTTATGCCACTCTATACAGGTGGCTTAACCAGCAGTGCAAAAAAACTAGCAAATATTCAAGCACAGCGCTCGGAGCTTTCAAGTCAACAACAACAAGATATACAGCGATTTGAAGTGGTACAAAGCTATTTTAATGTTCAATTACAGCAGCAGTTGGTAGCGAGCAGCTTATTTAACTTTAATGCAATGCAAAAACATTACAGCAATGCCCTCAAGCTCGAACAACAAGGATTTATTAGTAAAGGGCAACGCATGCAGTTTGAAGTTGCGCGTAATAATGCAGAACGTACTTTACAAAACACTCAAGCCAACTTAAATGCCAGTCGCTTTAGTCTGAATAATCTTTTACATGAACAAAATAATATAGATTTAAGTACACCATTATTTGTAAACAACACGCCAAGCCAAACTCTAGAATCACTTTTAACCAGTTATTCGCAAAAATCTAGCCTTGTACAAAAAATGCAGATGGATACTCAACTGGCTAATGTAAATATTCAAGCTCAGGAAGCTGCAAAAAAACCAAGTCTTTTTGCCTTTGGTGAGTATGCTCTTGATAAAAATGAAAACTGGATTGTCGGTGTAATGGCAAAATACAACCTCTTTTCAGGTGTAGATAAAAATAAGAATATTCACGCTGCCGAATTAAAGCGCTATGCCTCTGAACTCCTGACTGAACGCACTAAACAAGAGATTGAAGGTCTTTTAAATAAGTCATATAACGAACTCAACTCTGCTCAGCAAAGCCACCAACTCTTACAAAGAAACGTAAATGCCGCTCAAGAAAACTTACGTATTCAAGAACTTTCTTTTCGTGAAGGAATGGGTACAGCAACTCAAGTGATTGATGCACAAAATGCATTAAGTGCGTTAAAAACTGAAATGGCTTTAAATGCTTATAAATATGTCATGTCACTCGCAACTTTACTACAAAGTCACGGCTCAATTGACCAGTTTAAAGCTTACGTTAATCAACCACATACTGACTATATTCGTTAAGGGGAGTACAAAATGAATCAAGACTCAGCTCATTCAGAACAAGATACTCCTGTTGCGAATACGGCAGAAACTAGCCAAGTTCAAAAAGATGATCAAGCTAGTGATAAGCAAGAATCAAGTACAAATAAAAGTGACTCCAAACCACCTAAAAATTCAAAAATTAAACTGATTATTGGTGTAATCATTATTGCACTATTAGGTTTAATTATTTTTGGTTTGTGGAAAAGTTATCAGCCTAAACCTATTGAACTACAAGGTCGGGTTGAAGCCGAAACTATTCACGTAAGTACAAAAGTTCCGAGTCGTATTGAAGAAGTTTATGTACAAGAAGGCCAGAAAATTTCAAAAGGTCAGCCATTGGTTCGTTTGGTTAGCCCGGAAATAGAAGCTAAGAAGCAACAAGCCTTGGCAGCTTTACAATCAGCTTTAGCATTTCAATCTACGGTAGACCGCGGTTCTCAACAAGAAAATATCGATACTCTTTATGCCAACTGGCAAAGCACGAAAGCGCAAGCAAACCTTGCAAAAACTACTTATCAACGCGGTGAAAATTTATATAAACAAGGTGTCATTTCGCGTCAAAGACGAGATGAAATGCTCGCAGCACAAACTTCTGCCCAAGAATTAAGTGAAGCCTCTTATCAACAATATGCACGTGCAAAACGAGGTAGTACGAGTCAGCAAAAATCTACAGCAGATGCACAGGTTGAAATTGCAAAAGCAGCTGTAGGTGAAGCAAAAGCGTTAGAGGAAGAAACACGTTTACTATCCCCTATTTCAGGTACGGTTTCAAAAACTTATGGTAAACCTTCTGAATTAGTCGCTATGGGTGTACCTGTTGTCAGCATTTTAGAAGATGATGATTTATGGGTAAGTTTAAACGTAGGTGAAAATCAATATGCCTCTGTTTATAAAAATAAAACCCTTAAAGGATTCATTCCAGCACTTAATCAAAATGTGAATTTTAAAATTAAGAATATTGATGCTGAAGGTGAATTTGCCACTATAAAAACTACTCGCCAAACTGGAGGCTATGATATTCGTAGCTTTAAACTTCATCTTGTACCTGAAAAACCAGTGCAAGATTTAAAAGTGGGTATGAGTGTTCTATTTAAAATTAAAGAAGAAAAATAACTTATGTTTGCCAGTATATTACGCGAACTAAACTATCTAAAAAGCAATAAATGGGATTTGTGCATGGTGACACTTATCCCTGCTTTTATCATTTTTTTGTTTAGCAGCATGTTTTACGCAGGTAAAGCTGAACATTTACCCATTGCCATTATTGACCAGGACCAAAGTGAACTCAGCCGCAATATTGAAAAGTATCTTTCGTTGAATCATACGGTAGATATTAAAACAATTACGGCAAGCCCTACTGAAGCTGAACAGTTACTGAATGAAACCAAAATCTGGGGTTATGTTTTCATTCCGGACGGCGCTGAAAAGCGCTTTGTGAAAGCGCAAGATGCTCAAATCAGCATTGCTTTTAACCAGTCTTTCTTTAGCGTGGGAAATACGATTTCTTCAGCAATGCTGGTAAGTACCCTCAATGCTTTAGCAGACTATGCAGGCCAAAGTTATCTTGCAAATAATATCCCCTATTTAGATGTACCTACTGCGCATGTCAAAATCTCAACACTCTATAACCCCAGCATGAGCTATGAGTTTTATTTAGAACCCTTCATGGTTCCAGCCGTTTTGCATCTATTGTTATGTTGCTGTGTTGCCTTTGCTATTGGACAAGAACTTAAACGTGGCACATTAACCACTTGGGTAAACCGAGAAAGTTTTATTCAAGGCTTATTGGCTAAAAATTTGCTCTATAGCCTTATTTTTTGTTTTTGGACATGGCTCTGGATGTTTTGGCTCGTTGAAATACGCGGTTGGTTCGTAGCAGGTTCTCTTAGTTTATTACTATGCGCACAGTTTCTACTTTATTTTGCCTATGCATTAATTAGTAGTACGGTCATTCTTGCCACTAAAAACTTAAGCAAAACTTTTGGCTTTATTGCCGTTTATGGTGGGTCTTCTTTAAGTTTTGCAGGCGTTACACTACCTTTGAATAATGCTCCTATTTTTACCAAATTTTGGTCACTTATTATTCCCTATACACCTTATGCCAAACTACAAACTGAACAATGGGTCATTGGAAGTCCACTTTTCATTTCAATGACTCCTTTTTTAATACTGATTGGCTACTGCCTTATTTACTTCTTTTTAAGTTCTCTACTGCTTAAAAAATTAATTCGGGGAGCAATTTAATGAAAGATTTTTTTAAGGCTTATGGGCAAACATTTAAAGATATAGTAAGTAACAGTTCAGTTTTCACAACTCTCATTTTATCAGTCATTCTTTATAGTTTTTTTTATCCAACTGCCTATAAAGCCGAACGTGCCGAATCAATTCCTATTATAATAGTTGATGAAGAGCAAAGCCTCTTAACGTCTCAATTAATCGGTCAAAGTGCAAATAGTCCGCATGTTCATATTATTACTGTTACAAGTAATTTCTTACAAGCGGAACAAATGGTTCGTGAACAAAAAGCCGATGGTATTTTACTATTACCAAGCAACTTAACGCAGAGCCTACGCCGAGGAGAAACAGGCGGAATTGGCTTATACTTAAGTACAACCAACTTTTTAAAAACTAAAGAAATTGGTTTAGGCTTAGCTACATCCATTGAAGCTACCTTAAAAGAATATATCAAAAAATTTGGAGAGCGAACACACTTTCAACCAGCCCTTTCTATTCATCAAGTCCCTTTGTTTAACCCCCTTTCAGGCTATGGAAGTTATATTTTTCCAGCTGTTGCCTCTTTAATTATCCATCAAACCATTGTGTTAGGTTTAGCGATGCTAATAGCAAGCTACCGTGAACAACACCAAAAAATTACAGGTGTTCGCTTTGCTGGAATTTTTGCAAGTATATTTACCATTGGCTGTTTAGGATGTTTTTATCTCTTTGGTTTTACCTTGTGGTTCAATGACTATCCACATGGTGGTAATTTTATTGGTTTACTCATTGCTGCTCCTATTTTTATTAGTTGTGTGATTGGATTGGGCATGTTGATCGGTTCACTTTTAGATATACCAGAACGTGCCGGACATATTATTGTGTTTAGCTCAGTACCTTTATTTTTATTAACTGGAGCTGCCTGGCCTCATCAAGCAATGCCCGAGTGGCTACAATGGTTTGCTTGGTGTTTACCGTCTACACATGGTGTGCAAATGTTCGTACAACTGAATCAGATGGGCGTTCCATTAACTACAGTTGTTCCAAAATTAATTTTTCTTGCAACAATTGGAGTTATTTTTTTAATGATGGCGTATTCACGCTTAAAAGTAACAAAATAAAGTGATGTACTTACTAAAGTGCATAAATTATATTTTTATTTACTATAGAATCTGATAGTTAAAGCTTATCTTTTTTAAATAATTGACCTATTTTTTTAAAAAAAATAAATAAATTCAATATATTAATTTGTATCAATTGTCATAAAACATTAAGAAAACTTTAAGTTGAAATTAAGAAAATTTCTCCATAGTAAATAGTATAGTTTTTCAGCAGCTACGCAGAGTATTCTGCAATTCTGCCCTATGACGGAATCTGGATATGGCAAAGGTGTGTTATTGCGCAGATGACTTTGCAATGAATGCAGAAATATCTGATGCAATTATTCAATTAATTGAACAAGGTGCACTTCAAGCAACCTCATGTATGACCCAATCTGATTTATGGGAAACTGCTGCTGCCAAATTAAAACCTTTTAGCGATCAAATTGATATTGGTTTACATTTAAATCTTACCCACGCTTTCAGTTCAGATAACACTGTTTTTTCTTTACCCATGCTTATTTTAAGAGCATGGTCTTCAAGCCTCAACCGCGACTTAATCACTCAATGTATTGAAGAGCAATGGGACTTATTTGTTTCCGTCATGGGAAAACAACCAGACTTTATTGATGGACATCAACATATTCATCAATTTCCATTTATACGTGATATTTTGCTGCAATTGCTAAAAGAGAAAAATTTCACGGGTTGGATTCGAAATTTACAACGCCCTATCGATCTCCCCCATTATCGTTTTAAAACTCGTGTGCTCTCTGCACTTGGGTCTAATTCTTTAGCAAAAGCATGCCAGACATATCACTTTAATCAAAATGATCAATTTGCTGGCATCTATGATTTTAAGCAGACTGATTATAGCGAACTCAATCAATATTGGCTTGCAAATGCAAAAGACCATTTACTGATTATGTGCCATCCAGCACGTGCAGAATCAAATGATCAAGATCCGATTCAGCATGCCCGAATACAAGAATATGAATACTTCAGTTCGGATCAGTTCCAAATTGATTGCCAGCACTATGGCATCCAGCTCACCAGACTAGGGGCAATGCAATGACTACAAAACCTTTTTTATCCTGCGTTGTTCCAGCCTATAACGAAGCAGAAAATTTAAAAACATTTATTCCTGCTTTGGCAAATAGTCTAAAACAACAAAATCTTAGCTATGAAATTATTGTAGTAGATGATGGTAGTAAAGACGATACCATTCCAATTTTACAAACAATGATTGATGATTATCCCTTAGTTGTGCTTGAACTTTCGCGGAACTTTGGTAAAGAAGCAGCTTTAAGTGCTGGTTTAGATCATGTGACAGGTGAAGTTGCACTACTGATTGATGCTGACTTTCAACATCCATTTGAAGCAATTCCAACCATGATTAACCTTTGGAAAAATGGTTATGACATGGTATATGGCATTCGTAATCGTACCACTGAATCTTGGCTCAAACGTGTTTTAACCCAAGGTTACTATCGTATATTAAACTTAAGCTCACCTATCGATATTCCAGAAAGTGCTGGTGATTTTCGTCTATTAGATGCGAAAGTTGTTGAAGCAATTAAACAATTGCCAGAAAAAAATCGCTATATGAAAGGTCTATATGCTTGGGTTGGTTTTAAAAGTATAGGTGTTAATTTTTCTGAACAAGAGCGTCAACATGGCCGTTCTAGCTTTAACATCAAATCTCTTTCTAGCTTGGCAATGTCTGGTTTAACAGGTTTTTCAGATTTACCTTTACGCCTCTGTATTTATTTTGGTGCCTTCCTAGCCTTAGGTGCTATGGGTTATGGTATATGGATCATCCTTAAGACGTTGATTGAGGGAGTTTCGGTTCCTGGGTGGGCAACACTTGCAGCGGGCATGACATTACTTGGTGGTATACAGTTGTTATTCCTTGGTATTGTTGGTGAATATGTAGGTCGAATTTATGCGGAAGTAAAAAATAGACCAAAATATATTGTTGCAACCGAACATTCTCGTATTAAACAAGAAAAAACTATCACAAAACCGGAAAATACTTTCTCTAATTTATAACATGTTTGCTCATATTCTTCAGCTTGCGCGGTTTACCACTACTGGGGCCGCAGCAGCACTTACTCACTATAGTGTAGTCATGCTTCTTTTTCAGAAGCATGTCGCACTTCAATATGCCAATTTACTCGCATTTCTACTCGCCTATTGGGTGAGCTATTTCGGGCATCGCATTTTTACTTTTAAAGCACAACATCTTGCTCATCGACAAACATTACCAAAATTTACTTTAGTCGCTGGAATAGGTTTTTTATTCAATGAGAGTTTTCTCTTACTTTCAAACCTCTATTTCAATGTACCTGTATCAACATTGGTTTGTGTGGCTATTGTCCTGACTTCAATTGTGACTTTTTTGCTTAACCGTTTTTTTGCATTTCAACATTAAGGATTGTGTATGCAGCAATGGCTTCGTAATTCCAAA
This sequence comes from Acinetobacter sp. 161(2023), assembly GCF_037027805.1. Classification (NCBI taxonomy): domain Bacteria; kingdom Pseudomonadati; phylum Pseudomonadota; class Gammaproteobacteria; order Moraxellales; family Moraxellaceae; genus Acinetobacter; species Acinetobacter sp. 161(2023). The sequence continues at coordinate 144,430 of NZ_JAZEYD010000006.1, forward strand.
TTTTTATTATTTTTTTTACCGTGTTGGTTACTTCTTCTTTCCTGGATAAGACCGCTATCTGTACCTGATGAAGGCCGGTATGGCGATATTAGTCGGGCTATGGTCGAATCTGGAGATTGGTTAACTCCACGAATCGATAGTTTGCCATTTATGCATAAACCCCCTTTATTACATTGGTTAAGTTCTATTTTTATGGAGCTTTTTGGTGTACATGTATGGGTGTTGAGATTAGTTCCTGTACTCGCTGGCACACTTATGCTCGTCAGCCTATTCTTATTTGTAAAAAAGCATATTTCAGAAGGTGTAGCCCAGCTTACTGTTATTATTTTAGCCACTAACCTGCTTTTTTTTGGTAGTAGCCAATATATTAACCATGATTTACTACTAGCATCTTGGATTACAATTAGTGTTTTATGTTTTGCTGATTTCACCATTTCTGGTCGTAAACCTATTTTATTTTTAGGTTATGTCGCTGGTGCAGCTGCCTTTCTAAGTAAAGGTCTAATCGGTGTTCTCATTCCAGGCATGATCCTGTTGCCGTGGTTACTCTACACTAAACAGTGGAAGAAAATACCTTCACTTCTTAATCCATTGGCTATTTTGCTATTTTTACTCATTGTTAGTCCATGGCTGTACGCAGTACAAAGTAAATATCCTCAATTTTTACATTACTTCTTTATCGACCAACAATTTAGTCGATTTAGTTCAAAAGAATTTAATAATAAGCAGCCGTGGTGCTTCTATCTGCTTATTTTATTTGTCAGTTTTTTACCCTGGTTTTTTGCGAGTAGATTTGAGTCTATTAAGACCATCTTTAAAGATTATAAGCAATCTGGTGTATTTGCCCTGCTTGTATGGTGGTTTATTTCTGTCACGGTTTTCTTCTCTATTCCACCTTCTAAACTAGCCGGCTATATTTTACCTGCTGTACCACCCCTTGCTATTTTCTTGGCACTTGTGATTAACAAGGTTCTTGAAAGTAACCATAGAACCAAATTACAAGTTTGGGGTACGCCTGTATTTATTATGCTTCTTGGGATTGGCATTGTTGCTACGCCACATTTTATTCGCGCAAATCAGCCTTTTTTCCAACATGAAGCTGTATTCATTTATACCATTGGCACCCTGTTAATTGTGCTCCCACTGGTTTTGTTATGGTTATATAAAAAGCAGAAAGTGAGCTATTTAAACTATATTTTTATGAGTTTAATTGTTCTATGTAGCGCTGTTCCTTTTGCTGTTCGTATTTTAGATACCAAAAATAATGTGGGCCAAACAGATTTTGCCGAGTACATAACCCCATCTACAAAAATAGTTTTCTACAATTACTATTTCTATGATGTGCCATTCCTTTTACAGCTTAAACAGCCTGTATATATTGTGAATGAATGGGATTCTGTTCATTCAGATAGCGCTTCTTTAGAAATTAAAGATGGATTGTTATTTGAACCTCAACTTAAAAAGTATTTGTGGAGCGAACACCAACTTCAAGATGCTTTATCTCAAAAGCAAGATTTGATTGTTGTAAGCCAACCTAATAATTTTGCAACTAAAGCCCCATCAGTAAAGACTTTGCATTACCGCAATTATGATGTATTTATTTTCCATTCAGCAAAATAAATACATCAGAAATAAAAAAAGGAAGCCTCAGCTTCCTTTTTTATTTTAAAACGTTTTACTCTTCAGAAGTATCTTCATTATTTGATACAGCTTCTTCGCTATCTGTTTCTGTAGTATCTACTTCGCCTTCAAGAAGCTCTTCATCATCTTCTACAGCTTCAATTGAAACTACACCCACCAGCTTTTCTTCTTCACTTAAACGAATCAGACGGACCCCTTGAGCATTACGGCCTGTCATTGCAACTTCTGCGGCACGAGTACGAACTAATGTACCACCGTCAGAAATAAGCAACAGTTCTTTGCTTTCATCAATAGATACTGCACCTACAAGCTCACCATTACGTTCACTTGTTTTAATTGCAATAACACCCTTACCGCCACGTTTTTTGGTTGGGAAGTCATTTACAGGAGTACGTTTACCATAACCATTGGCACTCGCACACAACACTTCACCCGTTTCAGGCACAACAACAAGCGATACGATGCGACTTACTACAGCTAAATCAGCTGAATCGTCGTTATCATCAGATTCATCATTTTCAACTTCTGCATCTTCTTCACTTAAAGTGTTGCTTGCAATGCTAACACGCATACCACGGACGCCTTTAGCAGTACGACCCATTGAACGCACGTCGGTTTCTGCAAAACGAATTGCCTTACCTTCATTCGAGAACAACATGATTTGCTGATTACCATCAGTAATCGCAACACCAATTAAGGTATCTTCTTCATTAAGTTCAATTGCACGTAAGCCATTTGAACGAATGTTGGCGAACTGCTCCAAATCAACACGTTTAACCGTACCTGAAGCTGTCGCCATAAATACGTAATGATTTTCTAGGAACTCTGTTAACGGCAAGATAGCAGTTACAGTTTCATTCGCATCTAAAGGTAACAAGTTTATAATCGGGCGGCCTTTTGCACCACGTGATGCTTGAGGCACTTCAAATACGCGAAGACGATACACTTTACCTACGTTAGTAAAGCACAGCACAGTCGCGTGGTTTGAAGCTACAATGAGATGTTGAATAAAGTCATCACTCTTCATTGAAGTTGCAGACTTACCACGTCCACCACGGCGCTGAGCCTGATAGTCTGAAAGTGGTTGAGTTTTTGCGTAACCTGTTTGTGAAACCGTTAATACAACTTGTTCTTCAGGAATTAAATCTTCACGACTGAAATCAATACGCGATTCAATAATTTCTGTACGACGTCCATCACCATACTGTTGCAGTACTTGTGCTAACTCTTCACGAATCACAGCCATCAATAAATTGAAATCATTAAGAATTGCCGTAAGTTCAGCAATTTGACCTAAAATTTCAGTATATTCTGCATGTAACTTATCTTGTTCAAGACCCGTTAAACGATGTAAACGCAATTCTAAAATTGCACCCACTTGCGTTGGGGATAAACGGTAAATTGCTTCAGTTAAGCCAAATGGACGATCTGGGTTTTCACCTTCGATTTCATCTGGGCGTACAGAAATAGCACCAGCTTTTTCGAGTAGAGAAACGACACCACCGCCAGCCCACTCACCTACAAGCAAACGCTCACGCGCTTCACTTGGGTTAGCAGAGGTTTTAATGGTTTCAATAATTTCGTCAATATTGGCTAAGGCAACGGTTAAGCCTTCCAAGATATGGCCACGTTCACGTGCTTTACGCAATTCAAACATGGTACGGCGTGTCACGACTTCTTGGCGGTGACGAATAAATGCCGCAATAATATCTTTCAGATTCATCAATTTTGGTTGTCCGTTGTCAAGACAAACCATGTTGATGCTGAATGAGTTTTCAAGCTGTGTATTTAAGAATAAGTTATTTACGATGACTTCTGCGTTTTCACCGCGTTTCAAGTCAATCGCAATACGCATACCGTCTTTGTCAGACTCATCACGAAGCTCTGAAATCCCTTCAAGTTTTTTCTCTTTAACTAACTCGGCAATACGCTCAATAACTCTTGCCTTGTTGACTTGATATGGAATTTCAGTAAAGACGATGGTTATACGACCTGTCTTTGCATCTTCTTCGAAATGGTACTTACCACGAATGTGTAGTCGACCTTTACCCGTACGGTAAGCATCAACAATACCTGATTTACCATAAATAATACCGCCTGTAGGGAAATCAGGACCAGTAATATATTCCATCAATCCTTCAATCGAGATATTCGGATTGTCGGCATAGGCTAAACATGCATTCACAACTTCTGTCATGTTGTGTGGTGCCATGTTGGTTGCCATACCAACAGCAATACCAGCAGCACCATTAATTAACAAGTTTGGAACACGTGTCGGAACCACCTGAGGAATACGCTCAGATCCGTCGTAGTTATCTTCCCAGTCAACAGTGTCTTTTTCTAGATCTGCAAGAAGTTCGTGCGCTAACTTAGTCATGCGGACTTCGGTATAACGCATTGCAGCTGCGCTATCACCATCAATCGAACCGAAGTTACCCTGACCATCTACCAATAAATAACGTAAGCTAAAGTCCTGAGCCATACGTACAATGGTTTCATAAACAGCTGAGTCACCATGAGGGTGATATTTACCGATTACGTCCCCAACAACACGTGCAGATTTCTTGTAGGCTTTGTTATAGTCATTGCCCAATTCGTGCATGGCAAATAGCACACGACGGTGAACAGGTTTCAGACCGTCTCTTACATCCGGCAATGCACGAGATACGATTACACTCATCGCGTAATCTAAATATGAATGCTTGAGTTCATCCTCAATGGCAATCGGTCGGATTTCCGATACGCTCATGCATACTCCTTCTTACAGATAGAAATTTCCATCTGCTTATATGTCTTGATCTTGCAAAAAATTTAGTTCCGAAAACTGAACTAAAATCGAAAAAAATATAGCTGTATAGTATAGCACAAACTGCTCGTTAACTGGGAGTTTAGCAATCTTAAAATAGCATTTTTTTACAATAAAAATTTCATTAGAATTAATAAGTTAAAATTAGAGAATTCTCGTTTTAAATGTATTTCTTAAAACTCAACAGTTCGACCAAAATATAGACAATACAAAAGTGCTCTCTTTAGAGCACTTTTCATCTATTCTTAAAAACAAAACTTAGTTTATTAGATAAAATAAATAATATTTAGCTTGAACATGCTTGTCTTGTTGCAAATCTATTATTCTTTTAACTTCACTAAATAGTAGGTTTGAAATGTCATTTTATAGGCCGATATTGAGCAGGAACCCACTGATATCCTTTTGAATCCTTACCAATGTGTCCAATGCCAGGAAAAGCAACATGTGCAGCCCCCACCCACCATTGGTTTTTATAGGCTTGCTCAAAAACACTTTTACGAACAGCTATAGCACGGTTCGAGTCAGTATCGGGCTTATAGCTTGCTTCAGGATAAGGAAACTGTACTGCACCATAATGTACAACATCACCAAGACCTAAAAACTTTTGACCGTTTTGTCCATCTACTAAATATGAAGAATGACCTTCAGTATGACCATGAGTAATAATGAGTTGAACATTTGGTACGTTAAAAGAGGTTTTGGTAAAAGCGACGAGTTGCCCAGCCTTTTGATATGGCTTCAATGCATCACGCGTCATTTTAAATATGGGCTTAAAAAAATCGGTAGCTTTTGCTTCATTCGCTGGCGATGTCCAAAAATCTACATCTTCTTTAGCCAGATAAACTTTCGCATTCGGATAAGCCATTTTGCCATCGAGTGTAATACCGCATAAATGATCAGGATGGGCATGTGTAATCAAGATGGTATCTATTTGTTCAGGCTGTACGCCTGCTTTCTTTAAATTTTCACGCACATGGCCCAAGGTTGGACCAAAACATTTTGCAGTACCAGCATCAATTAAAATATTTTGTGTGGGTGTTTGAACAAGATAGGCAGAGAAATCTGTGACAATCTGATTATGCTCATCTACAGGAACAAAGTTTTCTGCAAATAGTCGATTGGCTTTTTCAGCTGAAATACCCAATAAATCACTACGAGGTAATCCCAACTCGCCATCAAACAATGCCGTTACTTTAAGGTTTCCCACAGGTTGTAAAAAGTAGCCATCAACCTGATGTGCACTTGTATTCTTTTCAGCATATGTGAACGCACTAGCAGTGAATAGCAATAGTGCTGTAATTGATTTTAATGATTTCACAATAGAGTCCTTAATATTTTACTACTTCAACTCTATCGGCTTTTATTTCTTTAAATCGCTCAATAAGCTACACGAATCGCTCAAATTGAATCACTCAACAGCTAGCACAGCAGGATCTACACTATAACGCTGCATAAATCGTTCACGAAAAATAGCAACAGACTGGTATCCCGATTTCGCTGCAATGGTTTTCATAGGTAATTTTTTTGAATACAACAACTCAAGTGCATAAGTAAGACGTGCATGAGTAATCGTTTCTCTTAAGGATGTTTCTTCATGCTTAAGTTTACGGCGCAGTGTAGCACTGCTCAAACCTAGTCTCATTTCAAACTCATTAGATTGCCAATGATGCTGCGGATTCTCTATTACCCAATCATGAATGATTTTTGTCAGTTTAGGTGGCGGTACAATTAACACATCTGAACAATGCTGTTGGCATAACTGCACAAGTATAGAAGCAATACTTAAACGTGCTTTCACAAGATCATTATCAAACAAAGCTGACTGCCATTCAGCAAGAGGACTAGCAAAATCATCCATGGAAAATTTTAATATGGCCTCAGTTTTGTCTACAACCGGCTTAGCCCAAATCATCTGTGCAGCCTGAATCACTTCTTCACACATGGGCACAAGAATAGTTAAGTATTCACCCGTCACGGGATCTGGCTGATTAACTGCATCAATAATCGTATCGGGTTTTATAATATAGAGATCGCCGGCATTAAAATTGATTTGTTTTGTTTGAAGATTTAATTGTTGTTGCCCATATAAAATAAATCCCATGTGCAACTGGTTCACTTTAATATTTGACAGGCCATGCTGACTTTTCGACCGAATACACAAATAATCTCGTGCCATACCCGCTCTTGCCAATCTCACAAGTGATTGATGCAATTGATGAGCCTCTATGGAAGCAGAAAAATTGATATTCATAATGATGTTCTAAATAAAAACGCCCTTGGCTATTTATAGCACAAGGGCGTTTTTGAATAAGTGACAAGCTGTAAATTACAACTTGCTTACCAATTCTGGTACTACAGTGTTCAAATCACCAACTAACCAGTAGTCAGCAACACTGTTGATTGGCGCTTCTTCGTCTTTGTTGATTGCAACAATAACTTTAGAATCTTTCATACCAGCTAAATGCTGGATCGCACCAGAAATACCTACAGCAACGTAAAGGTCAGGCGCAACGATTTTACCAGTTTGACCCACTTGGAAGTCGTTAGGTACAAAGCCCGCATCAACTGCCGCACGTGAAGCACCTTGTGCTGCACCAAGCTTGTCAGCTAATGGATCAAGTACTTTATGGTAGTTCTCACCAGAACCTACACCACGACCACCAGAAACGACGATGCGAGCCGCCGTTAATTCTGGACGGTCAAGCTTAACGATTTCTTCAGATACAAAATGAGAAATACCTGCATCTTTCGCTTCACTTACTGCTTCAACCGCAGCAGAACCACCTTCAGCAGCTACTGGATCAAATGCTGTACCACGAACTGTACCCACAATGATTGCTTCGTCAGATTGAACAGTCGCAATCGCGTTACCTGCATAAATCGGACGCTTGAATGTATTCGCAGATTCAACAGAAATAATGTCTGTGATCATGCTTACATCAAGAAGCGCAGCAACACGTGGAAGAATGTTCTTACCAGTTGTTGTAGAAGCAGCTAATACGTATTTGTAACCTTTAGCTAAATCAGCAACTAAAGCAGCTACGTTTTCAGCTAACTGGTTTGCATAAGCAGCATTGTCAGCAAGTAAAACCTTGCTTACACCAGCAACTTTAGCAGCAGCATCAGCAACTGCCTGAGCACCAGAACCAGCAACTAATACAGTAATATCACCACCGATTTTTTGTGCTGCAGCAACAACGTTTAAAGTAGCACCGTTAAGTACTTGGTTGTTGTGATCAGCGATAACTAAAATACTCATGATTTTATCCTTCCGTATTAGATCACTTTCGCTTCATTTTTCAATTTTTCAACAAGCTCATCTACAGATTTCACTTGTACGCCAGCTTTACGTTCTGCTGGAGCTTCAACTTTAACAGTTTTAAGCTTAGTACCAGCTGTAACGCCATAATCAGCAGGAGATTTAGTATCAAGTGGCTTCTTACGAGCTTTCATGATGTTAGGCAATGCTGCATAACGTGGCTCATTCAAACGCAAGTCAGTTGTAATGATTGCTGGAAGTGCCAGTTCAACAGTTTGTAAACCACCGTCAACTTCACGAGTTACTTGTACTTTGCCGCCATCAACTTTCACTTCAGAAGCAAATGTACCTTGGCCCGCACCTAGTAATGCGCCAAGCATTTGACCTACTTGGTTAGAGTCATCATCAATTGCTTGTTTACCAAGAAGGATAAGTTCTGGTTTTTCAGCGTCAACAATACCTTTTAAAATTTTAGCAACTTCTAAAGCGCCAATTTCATCAGTAGTTTCAACTAAAATACCGCGGTCTGCACCCAAAGCCATTGCAGAACGGATTTGTTCTTGAGCTTCTTTAGGACCCACAGAAACAACAACGATTTCTGATACTGTTCCTTTTTCTTTTAAGCGAACCGCTTCTTCCACTGCGATTTCACAAAATGGGTTAATTGACATTTTAACGTTAGTTAGGTCAACCCCACTATTGTCCGGCTTAACACGAACTTTGACGTTGGCATCAACCACGCGTTTTACAGCAACAAGAGCCTTCATGTAATCCTCGGCTGTTCTAGCAAAAGTAAATGTTGAGAAAAGTATATTAACTCTTCAATTAAAATTTTTTAGGTACCCTATCTTGCAATGTGTTTGGCATTTCGGTCAAGTCACAATTTTCGCTACTGCTATAAAAAAGATGAAATGCCCAGTTCACTAATTCAAATTGCTTATTCGCTCAATGAATTTAGCAAATAAGCCAAACAAATTTTAAACCTTGAATTTCTTAATATTTTAAAAAATATAGTGGCTTAAAATCCTTTAATTTTAGAGAGGAGAAAAACAACAAAAACATCATTCCCTCCCCGCATGAGAGCACTTAAGGTACTCTAAAAAATTGGCAATTAGGTAAGAACATCCATAAATAAATGTTGAACAAAATAAAAAGCTTCTTACTGCTAATTACTTAATTTATCAGCATATATTTCTATTAAAAACAAAATATTAAGTTACCATTTAAACATAGGTAAAGGACTCCAAGGCTTTTGTAAAAAACGCTTTAATCCTAAATAAACTAGCGTTTTATGGAATCCAGCATTTGGATATTGGCGCGTTAACTTTTTGAACTCACTTTTGGGAATATTTGAACGTAATAAGCCTAAAGAAAAATCTGCATAGTCAGCTTGTCTAAAATATTCAATCAATGGATATTCTGAACACTTTGTCGTTATTAATTTATGATGTTCTGTAATCATCAATGTTATTTCTCTTTGCCAATCTAATAATCGATTCAAAGTCAAATAACTTAACATCACTTTGACAGATGGCTCTAAATAATCAATCGTTTTATTTGTCCATATCCCAATATCGTGAAAGGCAACCGCAATCGCTATTTTATGTATAGTTTCTTCATTACTATCTTGGCTCAATATTAAACAGCATCCTGCCACCCGCTTACAATGATTTAAGTATCCTTGATAATCAGCCTCAATAGTAGTTTGATATTCCTGTAAAATTTTCTCAATCAAGATACTACATTGCCTAAATGCATCTTGATCAAGTGATAAAATCAAACCTTGTTTAGTGTTCATTCTTTTGTGCTCTCGGATGAGCTCGATCATAGACTTGCGCCAAATGATCAAAATCAACATGTGTATAAATTTGTGTGGTAGACAAATTACTGTGGCCTAACATTTCTTGTACTGATCGTAAATCACCACTGCTTGATAACATATGGCTAGCAAAACAATGCCGTAATAAATGAGGATGCAAATCTACATTCACACCTGCTCTTTGTGCTTGAAGCTTTACACGCTTTTCGATTTGCCGTGGAGTTAACACACCGCCTCTTTGAGAAATAAAAACAAAAGCATTTTGATCAAAATGGCCTTTCCAGATTTTGTAAATTTTCAGCCAATTCAATAGGCTTTCTTTCGCCTTTTTTCCAAACGGTACAATACGGGTTTTATTTCCTTTACCCGTAATACGTAACAGTTGACGGTTAAAATCGATATCTTTAATCGTTAAGCCTTGCAGTTCAGCCAGACGCAAACCACTTGAGTAAAGTAACTCGAGCATGGCTTTATCACGTAACCATAATTGCTGATCAATTGGTTTTTCAGGCATAGGCTGATCTAAAATCTGATTAACCGTTTCTATGTCGATCATACCCGGCAAAGGTCTAGGCTGACGTTTGAGCTTAAAATCATCTATAGGATTAATTTCTAAATATTTCCCTTGTTCAGCCCATTTCATAAACTGGCGAATGGAGGTGAGATGACGTTGCATACTGCTTGAGCTTAACTGGTCTTGCTCAACACGCTGGGCCAAATATTCACGTAAATCTGAAGCTTCAATATTTCTTAAATCTAGTTGTTTGTGTTCACAGAACTCAAGAAAGCTTTTAACATCTCGTTCATAAGCTGTAATCGTGTGCTCAGACTGGTTCTGAATTTTTCTTTCTTTTAACCACATTGAGAGCAGCTGTAATGCAAAATCCAAATTGCTCTCCATTTATTCGCTCATTTTATTTTTTCAGTGTATCAAAAAGTAGGTGTTCAGGAAATTTAAGATCGTACAGCCTAACAACTCACTACCTTATATATTACACTCCATTTTAAGTATTCGTCGGAACCCTGTTGTCATGACTACCATACTCATTCCCTACTTAATTGCGATTACTTTACTTACGCTTACACCAGGTCTGGATACGACTTTAATTATTCGTACCGCTACTCTTGAAGGTAAATCGAAAGCATTTCAAGCAGCAGTAGGTATTAGCCTTGGCTGTATTGCATGGGGAATTGTGGTTGCTTGTGGTCTAGGGGCTTTGCTCATGGCTTCTGATTTAGCTTTTAATATTCTGAAATGGATGGGAGCTGCTTATCTTGCATGGCTGGGTTTGAATATGATTTTAAAACCGCGTAGCCAACTTTCAGACATGCAAGAAAGTAACTCAAATGTCTCTTCTTCACAAAATTGGTTTATTAAAGGTTTTTTAGGTAACTTACTTAATCCAAAAGTCGGTATTTTTTATATTTCATTTCTTCCACAATTTATTCCACCACAAGCGTCGGCTGTCACTTGGATTATGGGGCTTGTGACGATTCATGTGGTGATTGGAACCTTATGGTCAATTTTATTAATTTTAGCCATGCAGCCAGTTTCACGTTATCTAAAGCAACCTAAATTTGTGAAATATATGGACCGAATTACAGGCAGTATTTTTGTGTTGTTTGCTTTGAAATTGGCTTTGAGTAAAAGGTAAATCTAAAAAGCGTGCTGATAGATAGCACGCTAAATAAGACTTAAAAACTTACATTAGTTTTTCTAAGTAGGTTTCTATTTGAACTGAAACTTCATCGGCATGTTTTTCTGCTAATTGATGGTCCCCACCTTTCACAACATATAACGTCGAATTTTCAAACTTTTGATTTAAATATCGACCCACCTGAACGGGGCTCACTGGATCGTTATCACCCCAGATTAATAAAGTTTCAATGTTTATATCTGATAAAAACTCTTCGTAGTTAGCATTGGTAGTAATAAACCAATCTGGATATTTTAAAAATGTTTGGCGGTATGCTTCACGCCAATCTTGCACATTAAATGGGCTCAGATCTATTCCACCAGAAGTTGCAATCAAGATCAGCCCTTTCACCAGTTGAGGTTTTTGCAACGCTGCGGCAACAGCAAAAATCCCACCCATAGATTGAGCAATAATTACAGATTCTTTATTAATTTGATTGACCACATAATTTGTTAGGTCTTCAAAGCTTTTGACCTCAAAGGATTCAGGTGTATCTCCAAAACCGGGATAACCAATAATTTTTGTCTGGTAATGCTGAGGTAATTTTTCAATTAAGGGATGCCAAAATGTCGTACTGCCTGATGCGCCGGGTAAGAAAATTAAATTATTCATATTTTTATAAAGTAATAAAATTAAAAAATTATTGTACATATAAAAGAAGGCCTCTTTTATCATTTTAGCTAATAAAAGAGACTTCTATTTAGGTCACGCGATTAGCCTTGGAAATAACGTAAATCCAAACGTCCATCATAAACATGAGTTGTTGGACCCGTCATCCAGACCACATCGCCTTCTTGCCATTCGATTTGTAGCTTACCACCAGCCAATTCAACTTCAACTGAGTTGGCAAGTAAACCACGACGCATACCACTTACCGCAGCAGCACAAGCACCTGTACCACATGCAAGTGTTTCACCTACACCACGTTCAAATACACGAAGGCGCACATGGTTTTCATCAATTACTTGCATAAAACCAGCATTAACACGCTCAGGAAAACGTTTATGTGACTCAACTTGTGGACCAATACCAGCAACATCTGCTGTGAGTACATCTGGAACAATAGTTACAGCGTGAGGATTCCCCATATTGACCACATCAATACTAATGTTTTGGTCGTTGGCTAACTCAAGTGTATATAAAGCTTCTGGTTGTTCAGCAACAAATGGAATTTCATTTGGTAAAAATTTCGGGTAACCCATATTCACGCGTACCCAACCATTTTGCCCAAGTTCAGGCTTTACAATACCGGCTTTGGTTTGAACAGTAATATTCGTTTTACTGGTTAAATGACGCTCATGTACAAAACGAGCAAAACAGCGCACACCATTACCACATTGTTCAACTTCAGAGCCATCAGCATTAAAAATACGATATTTAAAATCTGCTTCTGGTAAATCTGGTGGTTCAACAATCAAAAGCTGATCAAAGCCAATACCAAAATGGCGATCGGCTAAGCGTTGGATTGTTTCTGTATCCAAATAGGCACGTTGGCTGATCAGATCAACCACCATAAAGTCATTGCCCAGGCCATGCATTTTAGTAAATTCTAACAACATTTCATTTACTCCTCAGGCAATAAACTTTCTTTTTCCCAAAGGGATTCAACTGTTTCACGCTCACGAATCAAATGGGCTTTATCACCAGACACCATCACTTCAGCAGCACGTCCACGTGTGTTGTAATTTGAACTCATTACAAAACCATAAGCACCAGCACCGAGAACAGCTAACAAGTCATTTTCTTTTAAAGCCAATGAGCGATCTTTACCAATGAAATCACCTGTCTCACAGATTGCACCAACAAGATCCCAAGTTTTTTCTTCAGTATCTGAACTTGGTACCACAGGTTGGATATCCATCCAAGCTTCATATAATGCAGGGCGGATCAAATCATTCATTGCAGCATCAATAATGGCAAAGTTGCGGTGGGCCGTTGGCTTGAGCAAATCAACTTTGGTTAAAAGCACACCTGCATTTGCACTAATGCTACGACCCGGTTCCATATAAACTTTAAGACCTAACTTTTCTAAAGCAGGTTTCATTGAGTTTGCATATTCTTCAACACTTGGCGGTGTTTCATCTTTATAACAAACACCTAAACCACCACCGATATCAATATGTTTAAGATTGATACCAAGTTTTTTTAATTCTTCGATCATCAACATGACACGATCTAAAGCATCAACGAATGGTTTAGTCTCGGTTAATTGCGAACCAATGTGGCAGTCAATTCCAATAATCTCAAGGTTTGGTAAAGATGCAGCATATTGATAGGTTTCATAAACGGTATCACTTGGAATACCAAATTTATTTTCTTTAAGGCCTGTCGAAATATAAGGATGCGTTTTTGCATCTACATCTGGATTTACACGTAAAGAAATCGGAGCTTTTTTGCTTAGACGAGCTGCAACTTTTTGAAGTCGATCTAGTTCTGCATAAGACTCTACGTTAAAGCAAGCAATGCCTACATTTAACGATGTTTCGATATCGACTTCGGTTTTACCTAAACCCGAAAAAACGACTTTAGATGCATCTCCACCCGCTTTTAAAACACGTGCAAGCTCACCACCTGATACGATATCAAAACCAGCACCCAGTTTTGCCAATACATTAAGAACAGCTAAATTTGAGTTAGATTTCACCGCAAAACAGATTTGATGATCAATAAAATCAAAAGCACGATCCATATCTAAGTAATGTTTTTCAAAAGCTGCTTTTGAATAAACATACAAAGGTGTGCCAAATTGCTGCGCAAGCTGCTCCATAGAACATTGCTCTGCGTGCAATACTCCATTAATGCGAGTGAAACTCATGAATATGTCCTTATTTCAAAGCTTAAGGTGATGTTGTTTGGGTTGGGGCTGATGATTCAACTGGCTGTTCAGCTTGTTCATCCTGTTGCACAACTTGTTTCTGTTCTTTATTACGATAGAGCAAGTATTTCGCACGTTTGTCATAATTCGGATCAGAAGGTAGCTGTAATGCTCCTGACTGACCACAAGCGCTTAGCAAAATACTGCTGCTCAATAAACTGATGAGGCAAATGACACGACGCATCTGAGCACCTGATTTAAACAATTCGGTGCAGTATACCGTGATCATGCAGGCGGCTAAAGAGTAAACTTAAAGAGAAAAACAATATGCATAAAAAACGCCAGCTTTTCAGCCAGCGTTTGATCATAATCAAATAAATTTAATTACTTTTTATGACGTGGTTTATAGAAGAAGAAATAGCCAATGATCAAGATAACAAACCAGATTGGGCTGACTTTAAGTGCTTTGAACGTATCTGGCTCTAAAGACAACACGTAAATCATACCAATAAAGAAAATGATCGTGATCCAACATGTAAATAACCCACCCGGCAATTTAAATGTTGATTTTGCATGCAGCTCAGGGCGTGTAGTGTAATAACGGATATAACTCCAGATAATCAGTAACCACACACAAATGAATAGAATCGTTGAAAGTGTTGTTGCAAGCGTAAACGCTTCAACGGTATTTGGCACAAAATACTGTAAAGCAGCACCTAACAATAAACACGCAGCAGAGAAATACAATGCATTTGCTGGTACTGCACGTCTGTTCAGTTTACCAAAAGCTTTTGGTCCCTGATCTTCACGAGACAGACCAAACAACATACGACTTGTTGAAAACACGCCACTGTTCATTGATGACATGACAGATGACAACACAACCAAGTTCATCAAGATTGCTGCTGCTGCAACACCTGCTTGACTAAACAAGTTTACAAATGGGCTAATCGCTGGATCAATTCGATTCCATGGTGTTACTGACATTACAATAACTAATGCGAGCACATAGAAAATAATGATACGAATTGGAATTGAGTTAATTGCTTTAGGCAAATTACGTTCTGGATCTTTAGTTTCCGCAGCCGTTGTTCCGACAAGCTCAACACCAACGAAAGCAAAAATCGCAATCTGGAAGCCAGCCAAGAAACCGTGCACACCTGTCGGGAAGAAACCACCATTTGCCCACAAATGAGTAAAGGATGCGACTTCACCTGTACTAGAAGTAAAGCCAGTAAAAATCATCCATAGACCCACAGCAATTAAAATAATGATTGCTAGGATTTTAATGAGCGCAAACCAAAACTCCAATTCACCAAACAGGCGAACTGTTAACAAGTTCAAGCCCATAATGAATACGATGGCCGCAACACTGATCATGGCACCTTCAACAGGCGAAAAAGGTAGACCATTATTAAAGAATTGTAAGTAATAGATAATTGCAGACAGATCGGCAATACCAATGGTGATCCAACACAGCCAATAGGTCCAACCTACAAAATAACCTGCCCATGGGCCAATTAAATCTGTTGTGAAATCAATAAATGATTTATAGGCAAGATTTGAAAGAAGTAATTCGCCAAGCGCACGCATGACAAAAAACACCATCACACCAATGATCAGGTAAATGAATAAGATTGATGGGCCAGCAAGACTAATTGTTTTGCCTGATCCCATAAACAATCCCGTACCAATTGCACCGCCAATCGCGATCAGCTGTAAATGCCGATTTGAAAGGCTACGATGGAGCTCACCTTGTTCATGAGGCTCATTCAGATTTTGATTCGACATCTTATCAATACACTCCAGTAATTTTTTTTAGTCCGTTAGCTAAAATCAAAAAGACGATATCGCACCATTTGCAGGTATCTTTTAAATGTATATTTTTTGACAACTTTTCAGCTAACCAATTTTTGTCTGTATTGCTGATGATTTCAAGCTACATACAATTAAATCCGATAATACGCACAAGCCCATAGCAATACAACGCACCTTCCAGTCTACAATTAAGACTTGAACCACTTTGATTTTTCAATTAAAAAAGGCAATCTGATCGATTGCCTTTTTATATTTCGTGTTTAAGTTATTTATTCTTCGATAAAATTACGTTTTATTTTTGACTTATAAAAACCAAAGTAACTAATTGCAAGAACAATGAACCATATTGGGCTGACCATAAGCGACTTGGCTGTGTCTGCTTCAAGGCTTAAAATCGCAATGGTAAACAAGAAGAAAATAATAACGACATAACTCATCACTACCCCACCCGGCATTTTAAAATTAGATTTTTCATGCAGTTCAGGAGATAACTTACGGTAGCGGATATAACACACCAAAATCAAAATCCATACCGTCAAAAATAAAATAGTGCATAACGTCGTTGCCAAGGTAAATGCTTCAATCGTATTTGGCACAAAATATTGTAATAAAGCACCACCCATAATACAGGCACAGGAAAAAATTAAACCATTTGCCGGAACCGCACTTTTGGTCAACTGACCTAAAGTTTCAGGCGCCTGGCCATCACGCGATAAGCCATACATCATTCGGCTAGTCGAAAAAATACCACTATTCATAGAAGACATAACCGATGATAGCACTACTAGATTCATAATAATTGCAGCAGTTGGAATACCTGCCATTAAGAATAATTCAACAAATGGACTACGATCTGCTTTTACTTGATCCCAAGGTGTTACAGACATCACTACCATTAATGCCAACACATAAAATAAAATGACACGAATCGGAATTGCATTAATTGCTTTAGGTAGATGTTTATGCGGGTCTTTGGTTTCAGCGGCTGTTGTTCCCACTAACTCCACCCCAATAAAAGCAAAGATAGCTATCTGGAAGCCAGCAAGGAAACCATTTACCCCATGAGGGAACATGCCACCATGATTCCAAATGTTAGTTATAGCAGCCACAGAACCCGATGGTGATTGGAACTTAGCCACGACCATATAGATACCGGCAAGAACTAAAGCAACAATCGCAACAATTTTGATAATTGCAAACCAAAATTCAACTTCGCCAAACAGACGAACTGTTAATAAATTTAGAATTAATAAAAAAAGAACACAGCCAGCACTAATCATGGCTTGTTCAATTGGACTAAAACTGACGCCATTGGGTAACCAAAAACTTAAATAGCTCGTCACCGCAGTTAAATCTGCCATTCCAACCAGAACCCAGCTTACCCAGTAGGTCCACCCGACATAAAAGCCAGCCCAAGGACCGATCAGATCATAAGCCATATCGACAAACGACTTATAATTTAGATTTGAAAGTAGAACCTCTCCCAAAGCACGCATAAGAAAAAAAATCATGGTGCCAATAATTAAATAGATAAATAAAATTGATGGCCCCGCCAAAGAAA
The DNA here is from genome assembly GCF_037027805.1 of Acinetobacter sp. 161(2023). Taxonomy (NCBI): domain Bacteria; kingdom Pseudomonadati; phylum Pseudomonadota; class Gammaproteobacteria; order Moraxellales; family Moraxellaceae; genus Acinetobacter; species Acinetobacter sp. 161(2023). Next base: position 161,846 of record NZ_JAZEYD010000006.1, read on the forward strand.
TAGTTTTTCCTGACCCCATAAACAGGCCCGTTCCAATGGCCCCTCCGATAGCAATCAATTGTAAATGGCGATTGGTCAGCTTACGCTGTAAGTCGCCAACATGATCATGATGCTGAAGATTAGACATAGGTAAATATCCTAAAAATTCCCTATCTTTACTAAAGCAAAATGCATTCCAATGTTTTTTAACAATGCACAAAAAATAGGCCCTTGAAAAATGATAGGGTTCTGCCTACGTTCACCTTGTCGTTTTGCTATACTCTGTTTCCACTATTGATTAAGAAGTTTTTAACTGAAGTCGAATATGAGCAAAGTCAAAACTGTTTACCGTTGCGAACAATGTGGTGCTGACCACCTTAAATGGGCAGGTCAATGTTCAGAGTGTGGTGAATGGAATTCTTTGACTGAAGTCAAACTTGAGCCGACTACTGCACATCGCGCACGTCCAAAAGTTGGAGGCTATGCAGGCCAAGCAGCCAATATTACAACGCTAAATAAAGTCACTTTTTCGCATGAAACCCGCTTACAGACAGGTATCAGCGAATTTGACCGCGTACTTGGTGGAGGCTTAGTTACGGGTTCAGTGGTATTAATTGGTGGTGACCCCGGAATTGGTAAATCAACCATTCTTTTACAAACAGCAACCCACATGGCAAGTGCAAAAAGCTCTGCACTTTATATTACAGGTGAAGAATCGTTATCTCAGGTGGCGCTTCGTGCTCAACGTCTGGACTTGCCTACTGACCAGTTAAAAGTCATGGCTGAAACCTGTGTGGAACGAATTTGCGAAGTCTTAGAGCAAGAAAAGCCCGTAGTGGCTATTTTAGACTCGATCCAAACGCTTTATACGGAAACGCTCCAATCTGCACCAGGCGGTGTTTCACAAATTCGTGAATCTGCTGCACTACTTACACGTTATGCAAAAAATAGTGGCACGGCGCTATTTCTTGTTGGTCATGTGACCAAAGAAGGTGCACTTGCTGGTCCTCGTGTTTTAGAGCACATGGTGGATTGTGTACTTTATTTTGAAGGTCAATCTGACTCTCGCTACCGAATGATTCGTGCTGTTAAAAACCGCTTTGGTGCTGTCAATGAACTGGGTGTATTTGCTATGACAGATAAAGGGTTACGTGAAGTTGCTAACCCTTCTGCCATTTTCTTGAGTCGTTATGATGAAGCAATCCCTGGTTCAATTGTCATGATTAGCCGTGAAGGAACTCGCCCTCTTTTGGTCGAAGTCCAAGCCTTAGTTGATGATGCTCAAGGGCAACCACGTCGCGTCGCATTAGGTCTTGAACAAAACCGTTTAAACATGCTTCTTGCTGTCATGCATCGTCATGGCGGTGTCCAAACCACAGGACAAGACGTCTATGTCAATATTGTAGGTGGTTTAAAAATTACCGAAACAGGTTCCGATTTAGCAGTTTTGTTAGCATGTGCTTCAAGTCTACGGACTAAAGCCTTGCCCCAACAACTTGCAGTTTTTGGAGAAGTTGGTCTTTCTGGTGAAATTCGTCCTGTGCCGAATGGTCAAGAACGTTTAAAAGAAGCTGCAAAACATGGCTTTAAATATGTCATTTTACCAAGAGGCAATGCCCCGCAAAAAGCAATTCCGGGAGTACAAGTCATTGCTGTTGCACGCTTACATGAAGCATTGACCGAAGCAATGCAACTGAGTGATGAGTTGACATAAAAAAACATATTTTTATGGTTGAAATTTAGTGTAAATGACTGCATAAATACTATTACAAATTAATGTTAAACAGGAATTTCCTATGGAAGTACACCAGCGCGGCTTGATAACCGGTATTTTAATGGCTGCTTTGGCAATTTCTCCGCTTGCTGAAGCAAAACGTGCAGGTGGTGGTAAAAGCCACGGCATGGCACGCTCTACCACTTCAAGCCAGTCTTATCAACAACCTCGTCAAGTGGCTCCCGCTCAACAACCTGCTACAGCACCTCAGAGATCTGGCCCGGGTGTTGGTTCAATGGTTGCTGCTGGTGTAGCTGGTGCTGCCGTAGGTGCTGTTGCAGCACACGCTTTAGCTGATGATAAACCAACATCAACTGAACAACATGCAACTCAGGCAGGTGCAAACCAGTCAGATGATCAGCAACAAGCGGTTCAAGCTCAACATCAACAAGAGAAAAAAGGTGGTATCCCTGGTTGGATTTGGGTATTACTTGCAGCTGCTCTTGCCTTTTTTCTGTTCCGCAAATTTGGTGCAAAAAAAAAATTAGCAGCGAATAATCCTTATGCTCCAAACAATAATGGACAAAACATGACTAGTCGCTCAGCTGCTCCAACAAATACTGGTGGAGATACCAATATCTTTGGTCAGTCTGTGGGTGGCGGTACAGCAACTCAAGCGCCTTTTGGTAGTGCAACAATGAACAGTGGTAGTCAACTTCCAGATGGTAGCGAACCAGCTTCTTTCTTACGTATTGCACGTCAACGTTTTAATCACATCCAGTCGATGAATACTGCGAGTAATATCGAAGAAATTCGCCGTTACTTAACACCAGAACTTTATAGTTCTATGTATAACGACATCATGGAAAACCAAGATCAAGACGTTGCTGAATTTAGCAATCTTAATGCAATGGTTGTAGACAGTGCGACTGAAAATGGTCAATACGTGGTAAGCGTACGCTTCACTGGTAACGTTAGTGAAGATTTAAACAGTTTGCCACAACCATTTACTGAAATCTGGCACTTTGTTAAGCCTGCTGGCTCTCAGCAAGACTGGGTTGTTGCAGGCATTCAACAAGCTTAAGCTAAATAAATCCTCAATAAAAAAGCCACAATATTGTGGCTTTTTTATTTGTCAGTTTTTAAGCAATTTCCGCTGGAAATGTAATGACTTTTTCAATTTTGACCTGATCCATTGCAACCATTAATAGACGGTCTACGCCTAAAGCAATTCCTGAGCATTCTGGCATATGAGGCAAAGCTGCTAATAGATGTTCATCTAAAGGCATGACATGAAGGCCTTGCTTAGCCCGTTCTGCATTATCTGCTTCAAAGCGTGAGCGTAACACCTCTGCATCAAGCAATTCATCATAGGCATTTGCCAGCTCTAAACCTTCAATATAAACCTCAAAACGAGCGGCAACTTCTTCACCATCTTCGTCTACTTTTACTTTAGCCAAAGATGCCATTTCTGGTGGAAAGTCGGTTAAAAAGACAGGTGCATCAAACCCTAAACTTGGTTCAACAAAATGCGAAAATAATAAATCGATATAAGCTAAACGGTCATCGCCCAAATCAAGATTTAACCCCACACGATTTGCCGTATCTTTGAGTTGCTTCAACGTTGCTTGTAATGGATTAATGTCGAGGCGGTCTTGAAAAGCATGTTTATAACTTAAAATAAACGGACGAACTTCCCCAAAACGATGCTGCAAACAGGTCTGCAATAAATCGGCAGTTTCATGCATTAATGCTTTTAAGTCTAGACCCGGGCGGTACCATTCGAGCATGGTAAATTCACTGTTGTGTTTACGCCCGTGTTCATCGTCTCGAAAAACCTTACAAATCTGATAAATCGCTCCACTACCACTTGCTAACAAACGCTTCATGGCAAACTCAGGCGAGGTCTGTAAATACTGAGTCTGCAACTTGCCATTAATATGACGTAAAGCCTGCACAGACGCTAAATGCACATCTGTGACACCTGCTTGTGAAACAATCGGTGTTTCCACTTCCATGACATCACGTTCACCAAAAAACTGACGAATCTGGTTATAGAGTTTGGCACGTGCTTTTAAGGCATCAATTGAACAAGTAGGTTGATAACTTAAACTCATGCCTTCGGCCCTCCATGTGCTGCCCATTCACGGCGCAGCGGATAATTCTTACGTAATAAATCAAATGCTTTTTGCTCTACTTTGCCCTCTTTAATGCAGGCACGTATGTTGGCATCGTCTTGAGCAATATCATAAATTTGAGTTATTTTTTGCTTTAACACCGCTTTTAAATCATTTCCTGAGAAATAGTCATCACCCGCAGGCAACTGGGTCTCGAAACGTTTATTTATATCGAATCCAAACTTTTCACAAAACGCTTCATAAATCATTTGCGTACCGCGGGCCTTCCCTTCAAGGCTATAACCTGCAATGTGCGGTGTTGCCAAAGCCAACATGTCTATAAGCTCTTCAGATATGACGGGTTCATGCTCAAATACATCAAGCACAACTTTACGCTGGGTACGCTGAATATCTTCGATTAAAGCAGCTTCTTTAACGACTGGACCACGCGCACTATTAATTAAAATCGTGTTCGGTTGAAGTGCTGCAAAAGCTTCTTCATTGAAAAGATGATATGTCGCATGTTCACCATTTTGGGTGAGAGGCACATGAATTGAAATTGCATTGGCTTGTTGCAGAAGCGTTTCTAAACTCACATTTTTAATTGAATTTAACTGCACAAATGGGTCAAAGCCAATCACTTTCCAACCGAGTAAGCCTGCCATATAGGCCAAGCGTTTACCAACGTTTCCAAGCCCCACAATGCCTAGAGTAAATTTTTCTTGTTGTTCTAAAAGGTTGGCATCTAAATGAAGTAAAGTAGTAATGACATATTCAGCAACGGCCTGAGCATTGCAACCTGCTGCATTTGCCCATGTAATGTCATGTTTTTCTAGGGCTTGAATATCTAAATGATCGGTTCCGATTGTGGCACTACCCACATATTTTAAAGCGGTATTTTGAATTAAACTTTCGTTCACTGCGGTGACTGAACGAACCAATAAAGCTTCTGCATCTTTTACATCTGCGTGCGTTAAGGTGCGTCCTGCATGGTGTTGAATATCGCCAAATTCTGAAAAAAAGTAATCGGTAAATGCCAAGTTTTCATCTGCGACGATTTTCATTGTCTGCAACCCATAGCTTATAAAAACGTTATTATCCTTTGAGTTGTAGCAAAGCACAATGTTAAGAGCATTAAATTAGTACAGGGCTTCAAGACTCAGTTTACTTAAAAACCACCACCAACATAAAAATAAGCCATCACCGCAAGTGTTAGCCACATTAAAATAATAAGCACAGCAACCAAGTAATTTTTTGGCCCTTTTTCATGTTCATCTAGCCACTCTTTGGCTTGTTGTTCAGCATCTAAAATTACTTGTTGAGGTGTAAAACGAAGTGCTAGCCAAATCAGTATCGGTACAATAATGGCATCATCAACCAAGCCTATAATAGGAATAAAATCTGGAATTAAGTCGATGGGACTAAAAGCATAAGCTACCGCTACCACTGCAATAACTTTGGGAAACCATGGCATTTGAGGATGCTTTGATGCAAACCAAAGCATAATAATTTGTTTTTTTAGACGTTTTGCCCAATCTTTTAAAGACTGTAACCAAGCCATTGGGGCGCACTCTGACCTACAAAAATCTGATCATAAAGTATAAAGCTCATGCTTAACTTAAAATTAGGCAAAATAAAAATGTATATTCCGATTATTTTGAAAGTTATTTAATTTGAGCTGATCTGTTCAATATTTCTACGCATCATGTTTAGGTATATAAAACAAAGTCATCTCCACGACAAAAACTTGCCAAAGTTAAGCCAGAAGTCTTTGCGAGTCGAATTGCCATACTGGTTGGGGCAGAAATTGAAGCCAATAAACCAATATTAAGCTGCGCACATTTACGAATTAATTCGTAGCTTGCACGACTGGTCATCACCACAAAACCCAAACTGGTGTCGTAGTTTTCTTGAGCTAAATAACCTAACAATTTATCTAAGGCATTGTGACGACCAACATCTTCAAACAAAGCCATGATTTTGCCTTGAACCACCCAAGCAGCGGCATGAGCGCCACCCGTTAAGGCAGTAATTTTTTGTTGATCTTTTAATTGAGAAATCGCGACTGGAATTTGTTCGAGCCACTCTTTGGAAGGTTCGATGGTAATTTTAGGAATATCGAGCTGAAGCTGCTCTAAACTTTCAATGCCACACAAACCACAGCCTGTACGCCCGACCAACATACGCCGTCTTTCTTTTAATGCAGCAAATGCTCTAGATGAAATGGTCATATTCACTTCAATTCCCAATTCACTTTCATGAACCTCAATGGCGTACAACTCTTTTAAGCTCGTCAAAATTCCTTCGGACAAACTAAAACCTTTAGCGAACACACTCACATCAGTAGGTGTTGCCATCATCACTGCATGAGAAATGCCGTTATATACCAAAGCAATCGGATGCTCTTGAACAATATTATCTAAAACACTTTCAGATTCGGTTTTCTTAAACCGCTTTACTTGTAATGTTTCAACCCCATAAGAATGTGGTGTCAAAATAATTTCCTTTATCTTGAAATGGCGCTTATTTAGAGCGCCATTTGTTTGAATTACATTTTTAATGTCGCTGTTGATTTAAAGGTTGCTTACTTTCTTATCGGCATCTTCAGGGTCAACTGCTGTTGCCAAATTAAAGTGTGCAGGTGCATCACCAGCATGCAAAATCACAGGAACACTTTTTGAAGCTGGAATCTTGGCGTATTTATCATGACTGCTTAACGCCACCAAAGGATTAGTCTCTGGATAGTACGCAGCTAAACTGCCACGCGGAATGTTGTACGGCACAATACGGAAACTATGCACAACACGTTTAACGCCATCTGAGAAAACACTTTCAATATCAACCCACTGGTTTGCTTCAAAGCCAGCTTCATCAATATCCGCTTGATTCATAAACAACACACGGCGTTGACCAAAGACCCCACGGTAACGGTCATCGAGACCATATAGCGTCGTGTTGTATTGATCATGAGAACGAGTGGTCATTAAGGTATAAACTTTACTCTCGGTATAGGCAGCAGCATATTGATTTTCTTTATCACCGTAGACTTCATTAAGTGGTGTAATCATAAACTGCGCTTTACCACTTTTTGTGTTCCAGATGTGCTGATTTGCCGGATGCTCTAGATGGAAGCCACCTGGATTATAGACACGCAAATTAAAGTCATGGAACTCATCAAAGACCTCAGCAATTGAGTCACGAATACGGTCATAACTTTCAATGTACCATTTCCATTTGATCTGGCTGTCTGGTAGCACCGCTTCAGCCATTCTTGCCACGATGTCAGGTTCAGATAAAATATTTTCAGAAATTGGGGTATTACGCCCCGCCGACAAATGAATATTACTCATCGAATCTTCGACTGAAATGGCTTGTGGGCCATGAAGCTGCTCATCAATTTCGGTACGGCCCAAACATGGCAAAATGAGTGCCTCTTTACCACACACCAAATGGCTACGGTTTAACTTAGTTGCGACATGAACGGTTAAATTACACTTTCTAAGTGCTTCTTGGGTATACGGTGTATCAGGGGTTGCAACTGCAAAGTTTCCGCCTAGACCAATAAAGACTTTGACCTCGCCTTCAGCCATAGCTTTAATAGTTTCAACCACACCATGTCCATTTTTTCTAGGGGATTTAATTCCAAACACGCGGTCAATGTTGTCGAGTAATTTAGGGCTAGGTAACTCATTAATGCCCATGGTTCGGTCACCTTGCACATTACTATGTCCACGAACTGGACAAAGCCCTGCACCCGGCCTGCCAATTTGACCACGTGCCAACAGTAAATTCGCTAACATATGGACATTAGCAGTTCCGTGGCGGTGTTGAGTGATGCCCATCCCCCAACAGAAAATTGAGCGCTCAGACTCTAAAAAGAGCTTGGCTAATTTTTCTAAATGTTCTGGTGATAGGCCTGAGTGTTTGTAGACATCTGCCCATTCAGTTTTTTCAACCTCAGCAATCATCTCGTCGAAACCGATTGTATTCACCGCAATAAAGTTTCGGTCAAAAACACTTGGTTTACCTGAGGCGAGTGCCTTTTTGTCCCATTCATTTAGGTGCTTTAAAATTCCTAACATGAGTGCATAGTCACCACCAATTTTAGGTTGGAAATAATAACGACTAATTGGGGTACTACCGTTAGTCATCATTTCAAGTGGTGCTTGTGGGTCTTGGAAGCGCTCTAGCCCTCGCTCTTTAATCGGGTTAATCGCAATAATGTTACCGCCACGTTTAGACACTTCACGTAAAGTACCTAACATACGTGGATGGTTAGTTCCGGGGTTATGCCCAAAACTAAAAATTGCATCGGCTATATCGAAGTCTTCTAGGGTGACTGTGCCTTTTCCTAAACCAATCGAATCAAGTAACCCAACGCTTGTGGTTTCATGGCACATGTTCGAACAATCTGGGAAGTTATTTGTTCCAAAGCTTCGCACAAACAATTGATATAAAAATGCTGCTTCATTACTGGCACGGCCAGAGGTATAAAACGCAGCTTGGTCTGGGTGATCTAACGCATGAAGATGCTTAGCAATAATCTGAAATGCTTCATCCCATGAAATTGCGACATATTTATCTGTTGCAGCATCGTAGCGGACTGGGTCAGTTAAGCGACCTAAGTCTTCTAGAAAGAAATCACTTTGTTCTGATAACCAACTGACGGTATGGCCTGCAAAATATTCGGGAGTCACAGTTTTACTGGTTGCTTCAAATGCAACTGCTTTTGCACCGTTTTCACAGAAGTTAAAGGCATGAGCATTTTTCTTTTCTGGCCATGCACAACCGGGACAGTCAAAGCCCGTAGGCTGGTTAATATTGAGTAAGGTAATCGAACCTTTTTTTAAAATATCTTGCCGCTTTAAGTTTCGAGCGACACTGAGTAGTGCCCCCCATCCGCCCGCAGGATGAGTATAGGGTTCAATTCGTGCAAAGCCGTTATTTTCTTGTATATGCTTTTGTTCTTCTGAATTATCCACTTTGTCATCCTCTTATTTCTTTTTACACATTCTATAGGTGCGATAAATTCACAACTTAATTATGGTTATATCTACGCTATCTGCTGTCTAGCTTATGGGTAGAGTCCGCTTTTTATGCTATTCCCAATATTTTAAAAGCTGGCTCAATCGTTCTTATAATATGTGCCATATTTTTTATAATTACAATCATTTAGCCAAATCTAAAAAATCATTTAAATTAAATAATAACAATATCTTAAAAACATAATAACCTATTTTTTACAGATAAAAACATAATTCACTTTATATTTTAAAAAAATAGAAATGATGTAATGAGCTGAAATTTACATCATTTTAAGTAAGTTTTTATGGCTTTAAGCAGTATAAATTAATTGGAAAAACAGAATCAGAGAACTTATGAAGGTTGTGATTGCGCCAGACTCTTTTAAAGACAGCCTATCGGCTTTGGGCGTCGCTCAAACCATTGCCAAAGGATGGCAAAAAGTTTTTCCAGATGCTGAAACGCTGATATGTCCAATGGCAGATGGCGGCGAAGGAACCATAGAAGCTGTGTTAGAGGTCTGTGAAGGTGAATGGCGTGAAAAAACCGTAATGGGACCATTAGGTAAACCAGTTCAAGCAAGATGGGGCTGGTTAGAAAAACAAAAAATAGCCATCATTGAAATGGCTCAAGCGAGTGGCATACAGTTAGTTCCAACGTCTGAGCGTGATGCCTGCCAGAGCACAACGTTTGGAACAGGCCAACTCATTTTAGATGCTTTAGATGCAGGTGCAAAAGATATTATTTTAACTGTGGGCGGTAGTGCAACCAATGATGGCGGCACAGGACTACTCAGTGCTTTGGGTGCTGTTTTGCTCGACGCCAACCAACAGGTTTTACCCACAGGCGGACTTGCTCTCAAAAACCTATCAAAAATTGATTTAACACATTTTGACTCACGTATTCAGCACACACAGTTTTTACTAGCTGCCGATGTGACCAATCCACTCTGTGGCCCAAACGGGGCATCTTATATTTTCGGTCCACAAAAAGGTGCCTCACCTGCTCAAGTAGAGTTACTTGACCAAGCTCTTACCCATTTTGCCGATGTCTCTGCGGAGCTTTTAGGTTTCGACAAACGAGATGAAGCAGGCTCAGGTGCTGCGGGCGGTTTAGGTTTTGCAGCAAAAAGTTATTTAAACGCAGACTTTAAAGCTGGAGTTGAAGTTGTGGCTGAACTCAATCAGCTTGCCAGTAAAATATCTAATGCGGATTGGGCCATTACGGGTGAAGGTAAATTTGACCAACAAACCTTAAGTGGCAAAACAGTTTTTGGTGTGAGCCGAGTCGCGAAAATGCAAAATATACCTGTCATTGTCATTGCAGGAACATTAGGCGAAGGCTACCAAGCGCTTTATGAGCACGGGGTTACGGCTGCTTTTTCACTAACCAATGGCCCAATCACATTAGAATATGCCTGTGAACATGCAGCACAACTCATTTATGAGAGAACAATTGATATTGCGAGATTAATTAAGTTTAATCAAAACCACGACTAAACATTACTTCATTATTTTTAAAACGGTTAAACCAACAAATAGGAATGTCTTATGAACGTTATTGATGCTCTACGTAAGCGCCGCGCGGTTAAACGCTTCGACCCTTCTTTTCAGTTATCTGAAGAGAACAAAAAGGAGTTATTACAAGAAGTTTTAGCAAATGCACCAAGTGCTTTTAACTTGCAGCATTGGCGCCCTGTAGTGATTGAAGACACTGAGTTAAGACAAAAAATTCGTACCATTGCTTGGGACCAACCACAAGTGACCGAAGCATCATTACTGATTGTGTTATGCGCAAAAGTAAGCTCGTGGGAAGCCGATGCTAAACGTGTGTGGGATGGCGCGACTCCAGAAGTGCAAAACATTATGGTAGGTGCGATTGATCAATATTACCGTGACCGCCCGCAAACTCAACGTGATGAAGTGATGCGTAGCGCGGGTATTTTTGCTCAAACCTTAATGCTTCTTGCGCAAGAGCATGGTTTAGACAGTTGCCCTATGGATGGTTTTGACTTTGACGCGATGGCGAAACTCATTAACTTACCTAAAGATCATGTGGTGTGTTTAATGATTGCTGTTGGTAAGTCGGCAGCCCAGCCTTACCCACGTGTGGGCAAACTTCCTTTTGAAGATGTCATTATTCAAAATACATTCTAAGTTATGAGTCAGATTTTAGGCTTCCATACGATTGTTATTTTTAATATAAATCGTTGGAAGCCTTTAATTTGACAATCATAATAAAGTGGACTTTGAATTCTAATTAAACTGATTCAAAAAGTAATCTATCAACTTCTCTTTTTCCCCTGCTTGATCAGAGCTTAAAAGCTGAATAATGGTTCCCTCAATCATATATAAAAATAGTTTTGCATTCTGAAAGGTAGCATCAGTTTTTAGTTTTATAAGCTGGCTATAGATTTCATTTATTAGCCATGTTCGATACCTTACAGCAATTTGGTAAGCATTTGGATGGGTCAGTTTTGTCTCAAAAATGGCTTTAAATAATAAGTAGTACAGCCCTTCTACATCGGTATGTAAGAAATAAAGTTTTTTGAGTTTATCAATCGCGCCCGCATCGTGGTCGTACTCAGAAATTGAAATTACTTTTTCTTTTAAACGTTCTTTTTGCACAATTAGACAGATTTCAACGAAACGTTCTTTAGATTGAAAATAATTATAAAACGTCATTTTTGCCACTCCTGTTTCTCGCATAATTGTGTCAACACCAACCATGTGAAACCCACTGTGATGAAACAGATCAATCGCTTTATTTACAACTTTTAAGGCCCGTGTTGAGAGAATTAAATTTGGCATAGTTTTACCGTTATAAATTAAATTTTTGTTGTATATAAATGAGATATAAAAGCCTTTTACTTTTTTAAAGCTGAAAAAAGGCATAGCAAAGCCATCAAGACTGTGCTGGGCACATCTCAAGTTTTATTGTTGATTAAGTTTTTTGGTCGTGACGACTTAAAGTCTGAAAGCCCAATGGCCATCAAACTGCTTTAAAAGTTTAAGTCGTGTCGATATAGACTTTGGCAAAGGCTGCCAAGAAATGATGAATGTACAAAGCCAACTCCTCTTTATTGGGAGTTCTGCCAGACATTTAAATTATGGTGGCAGAACGAAAGGGGGTTAGCAGACTGGCTCAAGACCCAGCACACCCGAAGGTGTCCCCCTTCCGTCCTACCGCAACAAAAGGGAGACGAGCGGGTTCACATTAAAAAAACGAATTTTTTCAATGCTCTTGAGTACGGTCTGCTAAAACCGACTGGCAATGTAGGCCAGCAGGCAAAGGATAGTGCTCCGCCCTTTTGCAGTCAAGCACACAAAATGACATTTGTTTTAAATTAGATCATTAAAAAGTAAGGATAAATAATGAGTGAGTTATTGTTAAATGGGGGTTTATAAAGGGAGTGAAATTTATATAGATATATTAGTTTAAGTAGGCAAGAATAGAATATATAAAAGGGATATAGAGAAAACTTTCACCCTATGACAGACTCTTTGTATAAGGTATATTCTATTAATTCTAAGTGAAGTGAATAATATGAAATGAATGATGCAGAGAAGTTTCAGCTCAAACTGGAGTTAACATTAAACTTAAAAACTGCTCAAGACATTCAAAAATGGGCTATAGATAAATTAGACAAAAACCCAGCAGATCTTTTAGCTTTAGACATTTGTTTTTTCTCTAAAGATGAGGAAATCTTAGATTATTTTAATAATATTAGTATTGCTGAAACTAACGTAGAATCTACTCTTAAGAAAAAAATTCTTTATGAAATATTAAAAAAATATACAGAGATAACGCCCTATCTCGGATATTCAATAAAATTAATTTCTAATTTATTTGCACTATTAATAAAGATATCTAAACTTGTTGAAGATGAAGATCTATACGATTTTATAAATTATTATGATGATGAGTTATATTTGGCTTCAGAAGGTATATCTAAATTAGAACTAGATGAGATATGGCCTACCTTCTTAAATGATCTTAAAAATTGGCTTTCCTTACAATGTGAGCTTCTTTCATAGAATAACTGCTCTTAGAAATTAGCCTCATTTAAGGAGGCTATATCGTATCTTTCTAATAATTTTCCAATTCAAGCTCTAAATCATTTAGTACCTGTTCTATCTCTGGAGTTACCCCGTTGTTTAAAGGGCTATAAATCAAAACAGCCTATTGATTATAGGTTGTTTTAAGCTAAAAATATTTTATATAAGTCATATTATATTAATTTTAGAAAATCTTAAAATTTAAGCTATCTATTTCTTAACTTTAAGAGTATAGGTTTTATTTATTTCAGCATCACCACCAGCATAGAATCCCGTCGAAATATAAATAGTAAAAACTCCTGTGTATTTTGGAATACCTTTGATTGTAATTTGATTATAGCCACTACTTTCATCTGGACTAACAGATATACCTAAATCATTAGGAATATTACTTTTAAAATCTACATCTCCATCAACTGTTTTCCCACCTGAAATATTAATTATTTGTTGATAATTTTTATTAACATGAGCTATAGGCAGACTATCAGGTGTTATCTTATATTTCTTACCACAACCTGTAAGTATCAACAGGATTGAAAAAATAATGGAGTAAATATAGTTGTTAGATTTCTCCACCATTAGATTCTCTTCTTCCTGTTAAATGGATACAAATTTCATTTCACTTGTTAAAAATTAAGGTCTCTTTTACTGAACTGTAAAAGCATAGGTTTTATCGATTTCATTATCGCCACCAGCATAAAATCCCACCCAAATATGAATTGTAAATGTACCTTTATACTTTGGAGTTCCCTTGACCTCAATAACATTATAACCATCTAGATCATTAGCAGGTTGAACTGTTATTCCTAATTCTTTAGGAATATTTGTTTCTAATTTAGCATAATGATCGACAATTTTTCCTCCTGATATTTCTATAGTTTGTTTGTATTCTTGATTAACGTGAGCTATTGATAAACTATCAGGAGTAATCGTATATTTTTTACCACAACCTGTAAGCATCAATAAAATTGAGAAAATAGCGATAAGTTTAATTTTCATTAGAATTTCTCCTTTTTAACAATTAAAGCAAAAAAAACTTTCTTTTCGAAATTATATAGAGATATACCTCTACCGAGTCTTTGGGTATTCTCCCCCCACGTAAACATTTTCAGTCGAACTTCGGTTTTATAAGGATCTGAAGAACTTGTTATCGGCTGTCCTTTTGTATCTCTTAATTTATCAGTCCAAACAATCCAGTGATCTGGAAAACTTTGAGTACCAGAGCTACTGCCACGACTAAGAAGACTAGCCGATATTAAGGTAATTACATAATAGTCATCTCCAGCGTATCGGTTAATTTCACTTATTAAACTAGGGCAATAACCATTAAAATAAAAGGGGTAAGCTTTCACTCCTTTAAAGCCTGTTTTTTCAAACCAGCTACTCAATTCGGGCCAAGGTGTAATTCCGGCAACTTCTTGAGACGGATCTTTCAGTGTTAAAATAATATTTTCAGACTCGCGTAAGCTTGCAAGCGTGATCCAATCAATTGGAGGAATTTTGGGATCACCACTTTTTATATGAAAATAATTCTTTACACGCCTACTTCCATCCAATGATGGTTTAATCACAAGCTTCCCAATTTCTGTTTGACCTTTCTCCCATAACTGTTTTACTGCTAATTTATATCTAGAGGGGCTTAAGTTTATTAGACAAAAAAAGTAGGCTGCAGGCCCACATAAAGATGACTGATCTTGGTTTGGTAACGGTTCATTCAATCTCGACTGTAAGCCAGCTTCAATTTGGGCCTTAGAAAAAGGATCTTTAGCCTCTCCTGGCTTACATCCAGGGTCAATGCACTGAAAAATTCGATTTCGATTTAAAGCAAGTTCAAAATCATTTTTAGAAACATCCCCCTTAACAACTTTAGTTACAGCCGTTGACTCAACGTATTTTGTTACGGGAATATTTTTATTCTTTTCATGATCTTGGTAAGCATAGGATTCGATTTTATCTGGAACAATATATCGACTAATTACTAAACTTTCTTGGCCTGATGTACTTAGTCTATATAAATTAAGAATAATCACACAATCTCTAAGTCTTTCTAACTCTATTTTTTAACTATCGATTTCGACCGATTTAGTTTGATAAAGGTCATTACCTATTTTCTTAAAAGCCGTATCTTTAAAAAGAATAGTGGTTTCAGCTTTATTAAGTACTGTGTTGTATATATAAATGTTATATTTTAAAAACTTAGGACTAACGTTTGTTTTTAATACAACATATGGATAGAACTTTGTCATGGCTAATCTATATTAATTTCTTCATTGTTATACAAGTGGATAGATATTTCTTCTGGACGTACAGTATTAATTAATTGAGTATATCCATTCTCATCAGTGATACCTTTTAGCTGTTTTCCATTTTGCATAAAAGCAATATATTTATGATGAGCAAATGGAAGACCTTCTTTATCTTTCAAAAGGTACCGCAAATTATGCTGATTTCGCTCTCCCAATACAGGTAGTTGGGGAACTGCATTAATAACTTGCTCTCCACTTTTAAAAAGATGCTGCCCAGCTTTCGCCTCAAACTTTGCAGGCGTAATGATAGTAATACCATTCTTGTTAATTATAATTTGAGAACCACCAGCCATAAATTAACCTATATTTGTAAAATTTAAGAATTAAGTAGAAGTTAGATTAATATAAATAATTATTAATTCATCGATTATACTAAAAATATGACATTTATTACAGCCATATAATTTAATGACAGCATCATTATGAAAACTAATAATAGAGTTGTGATCCCCAAAGAGGCTTATTAGATACAACCCAATTTAACATTTAGGTAAAATTGCACTTGACCTTAGAGTAAACTCCAACCTTAGAATCATCATAGTATTAAGCACTACAGGTACTATTTGATGAAAGTAATTTTCACTATCGTTGTATTTTCTGTGTTCATTTTTTTATTTCGTCATAAAAGAATTGAGACAAAGATCGTTATAAATCAGCCAATAGATCATGTTTGGCAAGCCTTCACATGCACCTCGTCGTATCCGAAATGGAATACGTTATTTGGTATTGATAGATTCCCCACCCATGTAGGTCAACAAATTAGTGTAGATTTATACAATGAAAATAGAAAAGTGCAATTTCAAATGCAACCAGTAATAAAAAAACTTGATAAATATCACTTAGAATGGGAAGGAAAATTATATATAAATGGATTGTTTAATGGTCGACATCAATTTATTTTCACTAGAATTGATGCCAATACAACTCAATTAGTTCAAGCAGAAGATTTTAATGGGCTACTTGTACCTATTTTAAATTATTTTGTTATTCAACCTACACAGTTAAATTTTGATAAAATGAACAAATCTTTCAAAGAATATGTTGAAGATCATAATGTTAAAAAAGATACCTGCAAAATATCCTAGATAAAGCAAGAAAGGTTATTGAATGAATATTAGTGAATTTTCAAAAAAATATGGCCTATCATTAGATACTTTACGTTTTTATGAAAAATGTGAAGTATTGATTCCCGATCGATTAACAAATGGCTATAGAAACTATCAGGATATACATGAACAAAAAATTAAGTTAATTATATGTTTAAAAAGTATTGGATTTACTTTGGAAGAGATTAAACAACTCATTCAACTCGAAACAAAACCTCCTTCTGAAGAATGTAACATTATCTCTAATCAGTTAATTGATAAAAAAATAGAGATGATTAGTCAACAAATTAAGTTACTAGAATATGGAAAAGATACTCTTTCCGATGTTAAAAAATATATTAAAGATAATTCTTTTGTTAAAAATCAGGACATAATTCAAGATATGATTGAAAACTTGTATAAGCTTTCAAAAAATTAATTAGAAAACGGAGGCTTGTTTTTTGAATTACCGTTTCAGCATCTTGCGTTATTAACAGGTAGGATGAAAGCATTAGTCATTATGGTTGAAACCAAGGCTTTTTGGGCTTAGTACCAGATATGCAGGGCTAACTTTAATTGGCTCATGACCTTTTTCACATTCTTGAACACCCCACTCACTCGGACGAAAACGCGCATTAGGTCCATCGGGCTCAGGTTTACCAAATTCTTTTCCAATATCGTAATCAATGAGTGGAATTTCAAGTAGTATGATGTCGCCCCGAGAACAGTACTTTCACCAATAAGCCTAGTGTTAGTACAACACCAATTAATGGAACAATAAAAAATAGAAAAATTGCAAAAAAAGAGAATGGCTGTACGGGTTATCATAATTGTTAAATCTTTAATTTCATATTTTTCAAAGGTGGAATGCCAAGAAAATTGTATAGATGTATATTCAAAAAATAGATATTACTATTTAGTGCTTACATTAGAAAAATTGTTCCTAATTCTATTTATTATTTTTTAAAAAGATAGATTTTTTCTCAATTTAATATAATGAGCGTTATATGAAGTATAAAAAATAAAAGCTAAGCCCCGATTACCGAGACTTAGCTTTGGAAAATAATTTTAATTAAAAAATTACTTATTTGATGTCTGTAAACTCAGAAACAGGTTTGTTAACTTCAACTTTTGTACCTGCAAATTTTTCGCTCACAAATTTTTGTACTTTAGGTAAGTGGTAAAGTTCACCTAATTTCGCATAGATCGGGTCATTTTTATTCGCTTCAGCAACACCTAATAAGTTCACATAAAGCTTTGTAGACTGGTCAACAGGTTCACGGAAGATAGAATCTTTCAGTACGTTTAAACCACCTTCAAGAGCCAATGTATTACCTAATACAATTGCATCTACATCGTTTTTAACACGAACTGCCGTCGTCATTTGAATTGGTTTTAAATTCAAATTTTTAGGATTTTCAGCGATGTCATTGGTTGTCCCTTTTACAGGGTCAAAGTTTGGTTTAAGTTTAATTAGTTTAGCAGACTGCAATAATGTTAATGCACGTGCTTCGTTAGCAGTATCGTTTGGAATCGCGATTGTAGCGCCTTGTGGTAACTCATCAACAGTTTTAGCTTTATTTGCATAAAGACCCATTGGTTCCAAGTAAGTCGTCGCAACAGCAGCAACTTTGGCTTTATTTGAAGCATTGTAAGCTGCTAAATAGTTAAATGACTGGAACGCATTTACGTCTTGTTCGCCACTTGCTACAGATGTATTTAATACAACGTAGTCAGTCAGGTTGGTCACTTCGAGTTTAATGCCCGCTTCTTTAGTTTCAGGAAGCGTTGCAACATATTTCCATACGTCAGTATCTGAACCTGTTGAAACAAGTTTAATCGTGCGTACTGACTCAGTTTTGTCTTTAGCAGGTGCTGTATTTTCAGTTTGTGCAGGTTGTTTGTTACATGCAGACAGTGTGAGTACAGATGCGCTGAACAGGACACTAAATAATTTTTTCATAGATACATCCTAAAATAGGAAACGCCTACTCTGCAAAAGAGTTAGACATTCCCAACCATTGGGTAGAAATGCAATATTTGGCTAGAAATAATTTCCAGATATATAAGGGTTTAGAAGCCTGAATTCAGCCTTATTTCTTCCTTGATCTTGCTCGCGGAACAATAGAATTATGTTTTGAATCAGTTTCTAAATATTGGATCATCATATATCAATAAGTGAACATTCTACAAATAACTTGTTCGATTCTGATATATAGACACGTTTACAGTAAGATATTGAAAATAAAAAATATATTATATGAATAAAACAATTTTGATTTAAATATATACTTATTTGATTTATATGAAATTTTCAGGATTTGTTAGCAATATTTAAGCTAACTACGACTGTAATTTATGCTCTTGCATAAAAAAAGCCCCCGTTACGACAGAGGCTTTTTCAATTAAAAAACTAATTATTTATGAACCCAAGGCACAGCTGGCGAACCAATCCATGCAGATTTAGCAGGAATGTTTTCACCTTTCATAACCAATGTTAATGGTCCTAACACTGCATGATTGCTCACGTTTGCGTTATATAAAATAATGCTGCGCGTATTTACAACCACATCATTACCAATATTCACTTGTCCAATTTTCATAATACGGTCTTCAAACAAGTGAGTTTGTGGGCCTGAGAAGCTATTAAACTCAGCACGGTCACCAATGCTTACACAGTCGAACTCTGTAATATCAGCCGTGTCCATATAGACATCTTTACCAATGCGAACACCTAAAATACGCAAGAAGAATGGCAACATTGGCGTTCCTCTTAAGTAGTTTAAGAAGTTAGGAATCGCAACTGATTCATATAAGCTGGTAATCCCTTCGCTCAACCATACAAACATCGTCCACATTGGAGCAGAACGTGGTTGATAACGACCAATGAGAGTCCACTTCAATAATGCAACTATAACGAAGCAACCTACGCCATACAGCAAACCAGCAAGTGTTAAAGCCAACAAGCCAGTCATAATGTTATATTTATTAATAACATCAATAATCTCAAGCACGATCATATAACCTACACCAATCGCGAGAGCCGCAGGTAATACAACACGAAGGCCTTCGATAAAACCACGCATTAAACGGCGCTTGATACTTGGCAAGAATGTTAAATGGTCAGGATATTTTTCAGCAGCTTCACGTGCAGGCAATAATAATGGTGGAGAACCAAACCAAGTTTGACCATCATACATTTCACGGTTATCTGGTGATTTTGATTGCACACCAATTAAGACGTTGTCTGGTAACACAGTACCATCAGCAATATAAGCACTGTTTCCGACAAAACTACGGTTACCGATTGTGGTCGATTTTAATGTCATCCAGCCGCCTTTGATTTCTTCATCACCCAACATTACAGCATCGGCAATAAAGCTTTCTTCGCCCAAAGTTAGCATTTCTGGAATAACACCGTTTGCGGTAGAAATTTCGGTATTTTTACCTACTTTCGCACCCAGCATACGGAACCATGTTGGCGCATAAATCGTAGCAAACAAGCCATGTAAAGTTTGTAAGCTTGTTTCTAAAATTTGAGATGCAAACCATTTACGATAATACGTACTGCCATGAATTGCATACGTTCCGGTTTCAAGACGAGGTAATGCAATTTTACGTATTGCTGAAGAAATAACAGCAGTGATCATCATCATCATTGCACTAGCTGGAATCGCTAAAATGAAATAATAAATTGCGATTTGCAAATGGTCACTCGTACTAATATTAAATACGTTTGCATCTAACCAGTCGACCAAAAGGAAGCTTGGGAAAATTGGAATAAAGAACAGACAAGCAATAATTAACGCACTAATTCCATAATATGCATATTCTGCAATTTTACGAATAAACGATAATTTAGGACGTTCTGGCATTTTATCATGCTCGTCCACATGCCCAATCTTCTTCGCAGGTGTTCCATCCCAAATTTCTCCGGCTGGAATAACTGTGTCATATTCAATTGAAGTTAATGCATTTACATGAGCTTGTTTTTCTAACACTGTATTTTCTTCTAATACAGCATACGAACCCACATAACTATCTTCTTTTAGGTGAATTGAACCTAATACTAAATGGCCATGTTCTACTTTGGCATTCTCTAAATTCACTTGAGAACCAATACTCACCCCATCCTCAACAGTAAGTAAAGATGGCATCCGAATATGTACTGAACTAATGGTCACGTCGTGGCCAATTTTTGCCCCAAGCGCCTTCAAATAGAGGTTAAGTAAAGTCGAGCCTGACAATAAATAAACTGGTGAAATATTACTAATACGGTCTGCTAACCACCAACGGAAATAGGTTAATCCCCATAATGGATATTGCCCTGCGCCAACGCCTAACATTAATAGTCGTTTGACAGTAATTGAAACTACAAAACTGGTAATAATGACACTGATATAAACCAATAGAGACAACGCGATTGCATATGGAATGCTATCTCGTGTTCCACCAGTAAAATAATGATAGGTAAAGAATGGAGCTAGCCACTGCAAGATATTAATCGAAATTAAAACTGGAATGGTCGCAAGCTGTGCAATACCACATAACCATTTATAAGTTTGATTACGAGGGTTGTCTTGCCCAATCTGGCTATCAAATACAGTAGGCTCTGGCTGCTCTAACATTAAAGCGGCAATAGCCCCAACCCTTCTCGCTTGATATAGGCTTTGAATCGTAAGATGGCTATATTCGGGATGTTCACGCAGGTTTGAAACTAAAACAGCTGCTAAAAGTGAATGTCCACCTAAATCATCAAAGAAGTCCGAATCGAGTTTAATCGGCATGTTTGGAAACAGACGATTCAAAATTTCAAATAAGATTTCTTCTGCTGGGTTTTGCGGTTGGTCAGATTCACTTCGATCAATCACACTCGTGAGTGGTCTTGCTTTTAAAGCCTTACGGTCAATTTTCCCAGATAATAAACGCGGTACTTCTTCAATAATCTCAAAACGATTCGGCACCATATAAGGTGGTAAACGTTGACCAAGGTTATGTCGAAGCTGCTTAATTTCTATAGGCTGTTTCGCTTCAAGTTCAGGTGCAATAAAAGCAATAAGCTGATCAATTCCGTCTTCTTGACGTAGAATTACCGCAGCTGTGCCAATGCCATCAATATCGCAAAGCGCAGCTTCAATTTCGCCGAGTTCAACACGGAAACCACGGATTTTTATCTGATCATCAGCACGCCCCAAGCAATGTACTTGACCAAACTCATCAATTTTAGCCAAATCGCCAGTACGATAGAGCGATTGTTCATCTGGACCTTCTGCCCAAGGGTTTTGGATAAATTTATCAGCAGTTAAATCAGGTCTGCCTAAATATCCTTCTGCAACACTTGGACCAAAAATACAGAGCTCACCTGTTTCACCTTGAGGCAGTAATTCTCTTTCAGCGTTAATGACTAACATGCCATAGTTTGGTAAAGGCTTACCAATCGTGACAAGTTTGCCACGTTCTAACGACTCAAGGCTTGCAGTAACCGTAGTCTCGGTTGGACCATAAGTGTTAAACATTTGATGGTGAGGTAATGCCCAACGGTCAACCAGTGAATCCGGGCACATTTCCCCACCTAAATTAATAATTCTTAAGTTAGGTACATCTTCAGGGAATAAAGCAAGTAATGTAGGAACAGCATGCAATACTGTAATTTGTTCTTGCTTTAATGTTTGGCATAAACGTTCAGGGTCACTGACCAGCGACTTAGGTGCAATCCACAATGTTGCACCAACTAGGTAAGAAAGCCAAATCTCTTCAAACGACATGTCAAAAGCAACTGAAAAGCCTTGATAGACTTTGTCTTGCTCTTGAATACCCAAAACATTATTTTCACTACGTAAAAAGTGACAAATATTTCTTTGTGTAATGACAATCCCTTTCGGCTTACCCGTTGAACCTGATGTATAAATAATATACGCAGGTTGTTCTGGGGTCGTTTTAGCTAAAGGTATATTTTCACTGAGTGGCTTTTGCAGTTCAGTGTTTGTCCATTTTGTTTGTGGCACTTCTTCTAAATGTGCATACCATTCATCTGTAGTAATCATTCCTACAGATTCGGCATCTTCAAGACAAACCGCAATACGGTCAGCTGGCGTATCCATATCAAAAGGAAGCCAAGCCGCACCACTTAAACAAATCGCCAATTGAGCTTTTAAAAGCTCAATTCCACGAGGTAACCATAATCCAACAATATGACCTGGTTTTACCCCTCTTATTGTCAAATGTTGAGCCATGACTAAGGCTTGCTGATATAACTCACCATAACTCAACGTTTTATCTGCTTCAATTAAAGCCGTTTTATCAGGAAGAGTTTGTGCAGTATGGACAAAAATATCGGCCAAGACTTCATGCTGCAAAAATTCTGGATGATACTTTCCACGAATAATATTGTTCGTGTTCGTTACAAACTGATTCATTTTTATACTCTCTTTAATTTTCTGATTTGGCTCAAATGAAGTCATGATTTTTTTTCTGACCCATTAAAGAAATCGAGATGTATTATAAATTAAATAATTGAACTTAAATCAAGATTAAAGTTTTAGTTTTAAAGTCTGTTAAATAATATATAAATCCTGATTCTTTACTATCATTTTTTCTAAAAAAAATTAAGATTTTAGCTGCAATATTTTAATCTTGCGACTGCCCACAGAATGAAAAACGTACAGATCTAGCCAAGTAAAAAATTTCTAAAAAAATGGAAGTGTTTATTTAATTTTTTTAGGTGGCGTTTCATTAATAACATCATATTAAAGTCGTTATGAGTTAATTCTATTCATCTTATATTTTTATCAGTATTTGACTAAAAACTTCTTTCATCAAGCAGATCAAGCTAACAGTTGCTGCATATTGCGTCGTTAGGAATGACCATACACTATTTTGCGTTAAAAGTACTGTTTGTTTATACCCTGCCGCACTCGCATCTTAAGCTGCATCACCTGTTTCGTTTGAGCATGTCGGAGCCCCATCATCTATAATGTATTTAAAACAGACTTAAGCAGTGGGAATAATATGAGTCAACACATAATAAATCCAAATGAAATTCCTTTAGCATTTCAAAACGCTTGGAATCATCATGATATGAAGGCCTTTGCATCTCTTTTTCATAAAGATGCAACTTTCGTTAATCGTTTCGGCCATTATGTTAAAGGTGTTGATGAGATTATCGCACTTCACCAACCTATTCATGAAACGATTTATAGCGATTCAAAACTAGAGAATGAGCTGATAGACATCACACCAATGAGTGATGATATCTGTATTTCACATTTTTGGAGTCGCCTGACCGCAGGCGTAGCTCATCCGCAAGGTCCTCATCAAATTGATACTTTAATTCTTACCGTACTCATAAAAAATGATGATTCTTGGTACATTCAGGCGCTAGAAAATGTCACGTTAACCAATCCACGAACGGGAGAGACCATACTTAGAAATATATAAAAATGAGCGAGATAATTTTTTAGTAATTTATACGTATAAAAAAAAGCCCTTGTCATTAACAAGGGCTTTTTAAGAATTTTGGCGGAAGCGGTGAGATTCGAACTCACGGAGGACTCACACCCTCGTCGGTTTTCAAGACCGGTGCATTAAACCGCTCTGCCACGCTTCCAACGAGCGCTATAATATAAACAAAAACACAAGTTGGCAAATCTTTTATTTCACTTTTAATTCAAACGCTCAAAATAAATACAAATTGATTTAGTTTTCTGGGTTTTCGTTCTTTTCATAACGAATTGTATTGATATACCAAAGCTTTTTTCCAGATGGCGTATGCACTTCAATCTCATCATCTACTTCTTTGCCGAGCAGTGCGCGAGCCATAGGCGATTCAATTGAGATATGCTGCGGGTGATGATCATAAATTTCATCGATGCCGACAATAC
Source organism: Acinetobacter sp. 161(2023) (assembly GCF_037027805.1). Lineage (NCBI taxonomy): Bacteria > Pseudomonadati > Pseudomonadota > Gammaproteobacteria > Moraxellales > Moraxellaceae > Acinetobacter > Acinetobacter sp. 161(2023). Next base: position 186,007 of record NZ_JAZEYD010000006.1, read on the forward strand.
GTAAAGTTTTTTGCTCACCCTCTTCGTTTTCAATCTCTACCCAAGCTCCGAAATAAACCTTACCATCTTGCTCAGGTGCGTAATCAATGATTTTTAACTCTTCTAAACGTTTTCCTAAATAGCGTACTCGTCGATCAATTTTTCGAAGTAGCTGCTTATTGTATTGATAATCCGCATTTTCACTGCGGTCACCTAAGCTTGCTGCCCAGTTCACTTTTTTTGTGATTTCCGGTCGTTCTTCATGCCAAAGTTGTTTTAATTCAGCAACTAATTTGTCATGCCCTGACCGTGTGATTAAGTTAGATTTCATGATTAAAAACCACTGTTCAACAACATATCGCTTACAAGATGTAGCATTTTATACCCTATTTTCTCATATCAGAAGTGTATAAATTTTCTTCCTTAAGAAATTCATGCGTTTATGATGATATATAGAATATTTAATTGTACAAAATTTGACATTGCTTTTTTTCAATACTATGATGCGCGCAGATTAAATGTTGAGCATTTTTTAACCTTTTAGAAAACTATGTAGATTTTCTACACAGTTTGTTTTTTTCATTTCATGTCATTTTGAATGACGTCATGACTGCCCACCCCTTATTGAATTTATCAACTTTTAGAAGTTATGGCAGCTTATTGTCTGACTTTTTGGGCATAAATTATCTGTAGCGGAGACAACATGCACAGTAATTCAAGTTCAGGGTCGAGGCTTTGCCTTAACTCTTTATTTTCTTCTCTCCCGTTAAAAGCACTTGCACTCAGTACTATGCTTTTTCCATTTAGTATTAATGCAGGAAAAACCCTACAGTACAATACTGTAGTAAATACAAACACTTTAACTGTTGTTGCGGTAGAAAGCCCGACAACTGTTTTCAAAGAAGATCAGTTTTTACATGGCTTTGGTTATGACTTAGCTCGTAACTATGCGCAAAGCTTAAATGTAAAGCTGGACTTTAAAATCGTGGCAGACAATGCCACTGCTCTCAAATGGGTTCAGCAAGGTAAAGCAAACTTTGCGATGACGACCGCTGGTTTAAGTACCATCGAGAACAAAGGTTTAATGTCTTTTTCTGCAAGTTGTGGTGACACAGTCAATTTGCAGAAAAATGGTTTAAATCCTGAGTTAAGCTGGGTATTTAAACAAGCTGATGATCCCCTCACCCAAACTGCTAGTGGCTTTGTATGCCAAAGTAAGCAAAATGGTGTGACACAGCAACTCGCTTCTTTTTATGATCGTAATGTGGTGAAACCGGAGTCTTGGTCAACCATTCAGCGTGACTTAACGACGCGTTTACCGATTTATAAAGCAAGCTTTAAACAAAGTGCAGCTAAATATGATCTCGACTGGCATTTACTTGCGGCAATTGGTTATCAAGAATCATACTTAAAGCCAGAATCTGTTTCTCCCACAGGTGTTCGTGGCTTAATGATGCTGACCAATAGTACCGCTCGAGCAATGGGTGTGAGCAATCGTAGTGATCCAGCTCAAAGCATTCAAGGTGGTGCGAAGTATTACGATCTGATGCTAAGTGAATATGATGATATTCCTTTCCCTGATCGGAACTGGTATGCGCTTGTGGCCTATAATATGGGACCGGGTGCGGTAAACCAGATTCAAAAGCGCTTGCAAGCACAAGGGAAAGATCCAAACCAATGGGTTAATCTCTACAATTATTTGCAAAGTAATAAAACGCGTAATGGTCGATATAAGCAAGCAGTTCAATATGTCACTCGTATTCGTGCTTATCTTGAACATATCAAAACAGCGCAAACACGAATCAATATCTAATTTTATTATTTAAAAGTTGATAAATTCTTTGTTTGTGTGAATAAAAAGCTTACCTCTTGGGGTAAGCTTTTTATATGAATTCTTTTAGATTTAAGCTGTATGCTCTAATACTTTCTTAAATAAATCTTTTTGTTCTTGGCTTGGCTTAGCTGTTTGTAAAGCCATTAATTGAGACATATCGCCTTGAACTTTAATTTTACCAGTCATGAATGCCTGCATAGCAGCAGCCATATCAAACTCTAAGAATACTTTACGTAAAGTTTCAGCATCCATATTTAAAGTTGTTTTGGCATTTGAAGACAAACCTTTTTGGATTTTACCCCCATCTAAAGCTAATTCGGTATTTCCAGAAGCATCTGTAACTACTAAATTAATTGCCAAATTCGCAAGAGCAGGTGGCAAATTAAGATCCCCTGCTTCAGCAGTTAATTTTTCGACAGTAGCAAACCAATCTTCAGTTAAAAATGCAGGCATGATTCTTCCTCAAATTTATTTGTTCAATTTCTCTAGTTGTCTATCCAGACAACATCATGTGAAGCAATTCTGCTTGAGCGTTGTTATAGCATGTAATTTAAATTTAGGGCTATGACTTTTTGTACGGAACATTCATTTTTTAGTATTTTGATACATTAAAGGCACTTGTTTATAAAGTGCCTTTAACATTGTCTATGTCTAGCGTTTATTCAGCAGCAAAGCTTAAGTTCACGACATCTAAACGTTTTTTAAGCTCTTCCGGATCTTTAAAATCTAGCTCGCGCTGAGAATCTAAAGCTTCGAAATCGAACAATTCACGGTCCACTAGCTGAGATGGCGATACGTTTTGTAACGCACCGAAAATACTGTGTAAGCGTTTCGGATATTGTTTATCCCAATCACGTAGCATTTCATTAAGCATGGCACGCTGTAAGTTTTCCTGCGAACCACAAAGGTTACATGGAATGATTGGGAACTGACGTAACTCGGCATATTTGATGATGTCTTTTTCTTCAACATATGCCAATGGACGAATCAGAATATTCTTCTTATCTGATGATAAAAGCTTTGGAGGCATCGCCTTTAAGCTACCACCATGAAACAGATTTAAGAAGAACGTTGCAAGGATGTCATCGCGGTGATGTCCTAAAGCAACTTTAGTCGCTCCAATTTCTTGTGCAAAGCCATATAAAGAACCACGGCGTAAACGCGAACATACTGCACAGTAGGTTTTACCTTCTGGCGTTAAACGTTTGGTAATGGTGTAGGTGTCTTTTTCTAAAATGTAATATGGAATGTTATTTTCTTCCATATAACGAGGTAAGACATCTTCAGGAAAGCCGGGTTGCTTTTGGTCAAGGTTAACCGCGACAACATCAAAATTGATTGGTGCAATACGTTTAAACTGCAACATGATATCGAGCAAGGTATAACTGTCTTTACCACCAGACACACACACCATGACCTTATCGCCCTCTTCAATCATCTTGAAGTCACGAATAGCATGCCCAACTTGACGGCGAAGCTTCTTGAGCAAACGGTAATAGGCCGAGCTTGTTGGAAGTTCAGGCTTAAAATTAAATCCCTGATTAGACTCAACTGGCGCGTACATAGACGAGATATACCCATAAATAAAAATACCGCGCAATTTTATATGATTCGGAAGAGAATCGCATCAAAAGAATAGTTTCAATTCTTGAAGCCGTCACATTGCTCTTGCATGATGCAAAAGTCGTGCTCTATTTTGACTGAAGCGTTCAAATTTTGTGCAAAGTGCTTACTTTTTGGACTTTTCCACAGTTTTCCACAAAACCTGTGGATAAAATTGTGGATTTCTTCGTACTTGACAAACTGTTTAGACCTTCTGTTAAGGGTTTTATTTAAATTGATCATTTTTTAACCAATGTTTTTTATCATTGAATATCAACATGTTATTCAAGTCAATAGAATCATTTTAAAAATAATTTTTAATTTTTTTTGATGAGCATTCGAACAAAACAGCTTGATTTTTTGAAAGAGTCGAAATAAAAAAAATTACACAAAAGTTCTTTCTGTAATATTTTTTGATAAACTCTTCGACAAGTTTTGAATATCTTAAAATTGTGAATAACATAAAATGAAAAAATCGGTTCAATTTCTTTTTTCTTGTTTACTGGGGATGACTACTTTTTCGGTCGGCATAACGTCGAGCTCAGCAGGTCAAATGTATGTCTACCAAGATAAAAATGGTAGTACATTGCTGACTAACCGAAAAAGTTATGATCAGTCACTTAAAAAAGTAAAAGTGACTTATTACCCTGACAGTAATATTCATAGTTATACGAACTGGGGAGCATCAGAAGCTTCTGTTCTGCCAAGCTACAATAAAAATAAAAATGCTTTTGACCATATTATTAAACAAGCTGCTCTACAGCATGGTGTATCTGAAGGCTTAATTAAGGCCGTCATGCATACCGAGTCAGGATTTAATGCAAATGCCCGCTCTCCTGTGGGAGCACAAGGTCTTATGCAACTTATGCCGGCGACTGCACGTCGATTTAACGTGACCAATGCCTTTGATGCTCAGCAAAATATCTTTGCAGGTGCAAAATATTTAAGCTGGTTGCTCAAGCGTTTTCGTGGCAATACGCAAATGGCACTTGCTGCTTACAATGCTGGTGAAGGAAACGTTGATAAATACGGCGGCATTCCACCTTTTCGTGAAACCCAAGATTACGTTCGCCGTGTAACGAGTCGATATCAAAACTTATATGCATCTGGTGCAGGTTTTTCATCTTTTTCTTCTAATTCCTCTAATACTTCAGCGCAACCTGCTTCTCAGTCTTCAAATTTAACGGAAAGCACAACAGCTCAAATAGCAGCTCCAGCACCTAAATATTCCTCATCTCGTCAAATTGTGACTTTATCAAATGGCACATTTACTGATGCGCCTACGGGTACTTATGTGACGAACAATGCCACTGCTATTGCACATATTCGAATAGAATAAGAATGTTTACTGACGGTTCTATACCGTTAAGTTCCTGTGCTTTAAATTGTAATGATCTATTACCTGATCTTTACAATTTAGGCGAATTTACCCAATAATTCTTTAAATTTAGATACATTCTGCTATGTGAAAGAATGTATCAATTCCTTATTTTTTTCTTGAATTTTTCCCCTAAGCCCCGCATATTAGCTGCATGATTTAGAATTTGTAAATCAGATAACATTTTATTTATAAGAGGGTTTTCTCAATGATGCGGATTGGTTTGTTTTTGCTTACCAACCTCGCGGTACTGGTTGTAGCTGGCATTATTTTGTCACTCTTCGGTGTCGGTAGTTACCATGGCGCGGGTGGCTTGAATCTAGGCAACCTTTTAGTGATCTGTTTTGTGTTTGGTATGGTGGGATCTTTAATCTCGTTATTCATGTCAAAATGGATGGCTAAGAAAACGACCGGTACAGAACTGATCGACCCGAATGCTCCCCGTAACCAAGCTGAAAGCTGGTTATTGCAAACAGTCGCTGAACTTTCTCAACGTTCTGGTATTAATATGCCAGAGGTTGGTATTTTTCCATCATATCAATCCAATGCCTTTGCAACAGGCTGGAATAAAAATGATGCCTTAGTTGCCGTTTCATCCGGTCTACTTGAGCGTATGAATAAAGATGAGCTACGTGCTGTGCTTGCGCACGAGATTGGTCACGTTGCGAATGGTGACATGGTTACCCTAGCACTCATCCAAGGTGTCGTGAACGCCTTTGTTATGTTCTTTGCTCGTGTAGTCGGTGATTTTATCGACCGTAATGTTTTTGGTCGTCAAGATGATCAAGCCCCTGGTATGGGTTATTTCCTCATTACCATGGTATTAGATATTGTCTTTGGTATTCTCGCTTCTGCGATTGTGATGTGGTTCTCTCGTTACCGTGAATATCGTGCTGATGAAGCAGGTGCGCGTTTAGCTGGTAAACAAGCAATGATCTCTGCATTGTTACGTCTACAAGCTGAAACAGAGTTACCAGACCAAATGCCAAAAGAAATGAAAGCGTTCGCAATTGCGGAAGGTAAAGAACAAGGTTTTAGTTTAGCTGCTTTGTTCCAAACCCACCCAACAATTGAACAGCGTGTGGCAGCTTTACATCAGTTAGATTGCCCATAAAACAGTTAATAAAAAAGCCTCCATTTGGAGGCTTTTTTATTATATAGCGTGGTAGAGTGCCCACAAATAATTAATCCCCCACCACATTGCAAAACCAATAAGAACAAGCACAAACACCCCTAATAAATCAGGTATATGTAACCATAACCAACTCACCACAGGATTACGCCAGAAAGCTGAATGCTGCTGCTTCTTTTCGAGTTTTTCGTGTAAATACGGATGAATCACATGTATATCACTTTGAATCGCATATTCTTCACGTATGTGGGTATGAACTACTTCTAATGCTTTTCTGCTTGGGCGTATAAAAATATCAAAAATTGTCCCTGCAACCGGAATACACCCCACGACAGCATCTACGACAGCCAATTTTATTACGGGAGTTAGCTTATGTTGAGGTACACCAATTTGCTTGGCTTTATATATGGCATAACACGTCAGCACAAAACCAGCGACATCACCTGCAATTGGAATCGTACTTAAAGCAGCATCAGCACCAATACCCTGCTTTGTAAAAGGAATGCGAACCGCACTGTCCATCATGGTGGCGAACTTAGCGAGATCTCGTTCTAATGCGATGACCTGCTGCTGTGTTAATTTTTTTTCTTGAGGCATCTAAATCAAATATATGAAGAGAAGTTAAACTTAATATACTTGATTTGATGCCTATTTTTAAATTGTTTGCTGTTAACTCGAAGCTTTTGATTTAAACAATGAACGTAATAACACGTACATAACCGGAATAAAGAATAAAACCAGCACAGTACCAAACATCACACCGCCTAAAATACTAATACCGATTTCTTGACGACTCACAGCCCCTGCACCTTGAGCAAATACAAGCGGAATCACGCCTGCACCAAAGGCTAAAGACGTCATTAAAATCGGTCTTAAACGCAAGCTCGCGCCTTCTAAAGCGGCCTGAATAGCATTCTTTCCTTTCTCTTGGGCTAATGCAGCAAACTCAACAATTAAAATTGCGTTTTTACACGACAAACCAATCGTCGTTAACAGCGCGATCTGGAAATACACATCATTTGGCAAACCAAAAATATAAGAGAAAATGACGCTTCCCCCTACTCCTAATGGAATAGAGGTCATCACAGCAGCGGGAATGCTCAAGCTTTCATATAAGGCAGCTAAACATAAGAAAATAAAGCCTGCTGAGATTAAATATAACCAGACTGCCTGATTTGTCGACTTCTGCTCTTCAAAAGATAAACCAGTCCACGCTAAACCCACATCCTTTTGTTGATTGACAAGTTGCTCAACATCTTTCATTGCTTGACCGGAACTACTGCCACTCGCAACATCTGCTTGTAACTGTAAGGCACTATAACCCATATAACGTTTTACAATTTCAGGAGCCCCACCCCAGCTAAAGTTAGCAAACGAACTAAAAGGCACCATTTCATTTTGGTTATTACGTACAGACCAATTATATAAATCGTCAGGTTTCGATCTGAACTCAGCATCACCTTGAATCATGACTCGCTTAATACGGCCACGGTCAATAAAGTCATTCACGTAAGTTCCACCCCACGCACTCGACAGAGTATTATTAATTGCAGGTAACTCCAACCCATTTGCTAGTGCTTGTTTTTGATCAATTTTGATATTTAGGTTTGCTTTACTATTGGTGGACTGCTTATCAAAATTTTCGAAAGTCGAGTAGCTTTTACTTTGAGTTTGCAACTGACGGAAGGTGCTATCTAGAAAATCTTGACCCTGTCCATTTAAATCTTGAATCCATAGATCTAAACCATCAGTTTGACCTAAACCATTTACCGAAGGAGGTAAAGTCACATTGATTTGAGCATTATTAAAACGGCTAAAATATTTCATCGCACGCTTTTGTATAGCGTCTGCCGAATCATTTTTTCCAGTACGTACATCCCACGGTTTTAAAGCAATAAATCCTTGCGCTAAGTTCTGTCCCGTACCTGAATTATTTCGACCATAGCGAATCAAGACTAAGTCAACATTTTTATTTTCTTGGGACAAGAAATATTGACGGACTTGCTCACCGATTTTCTGACTTTGAGAAATCGGAGCACTATCAACGAGTTTAATTTGAACGCTTAAAATACCTTGATCTTCTTTAGGAATAAACCCACTTTTTAAACCACTATAGAACAGCATAAAAACAGCAATAAGAGCCACAAAAATCACAATAACCGATTTACTGTAATCAATACTGGTCTGTACGATCTTTATATATTGATTTTTAAGTTGATCTATTTTTTGGTTAAACCAAACTGCCCAACGCATAGGCTCAGGGTTAGGCTTTAAAATTAAGGCACACAAAGCAGGTGTGAGAACTAATGCAACGATGAGTGATAACGCCATAGCTGCCACTAAAGTAATGGAAAACTGGCGGTAAATCACCCCAATTGAGCCGCCTAAAAAGGACATTGGAATAAAAACAGCAGTTAAAACCAATGTAATCCCAATTAAGGCTCCACTAATTTCTCCCATCGACTCAATCGCAGCTTCTTTGGGTGTTAAGTGCTGTTCATGCATGAGCCGCTCAACGTTTTCCACGACCACAATTGCATCATCAACCAGTAAGCCGATAGCGAGTACCAGCGCAAACAAAGTTAATGTGTTAATACTAAAACCGAGTACATATAAAACAGCAAAAGTTCCCAAAATCACAACAGGAACAGTAATACTCGGAATAAGAGTTGCGCGCCAGCTTTGCAAAAATAGGAACATCACCAAAATTACTAGAATAATGGCTTCAACAAGAGTTTTTACAACTTCCTTAATGGACTCTTGAACAAACGGCGTGTTATCTCGTGGATAAACAATTTTATAACCGGCAGGTAGCTTGCTTGTAAGCTGATCTAGAGTCTGATGAATGAGTTTAGAGGTCTGAATGGCATTTGCACCCGAAGATAGCGAAATACTCACACCTGCGGCAGGATAACCATTAATCGTATTAAAAGATTGATAGTTTTCTGCACCTAGCTCAACTCTAGCGATATCTTTTAAATAAACATAACCTGCCATTTTATTCGACTTTACTACAATATTTTTAAAGTCTTCGACTGTTTTTAGTCGAGAGCCTGCGGTCACTTTAGTATTTAAATATTGCCCATCAATAACAGGTAAATCACCAATCGCACCCGCAGCAACTTGTGTATTTTGAGCAGTGATTGCGCTGGCAACATCACTTGGCATTAAGTTATATTGCTTTAGCTTCTCCGGATTTAACCAAATACGCATCGCATATTGTGAACCGAATATATCAGTTTCACCTACCCCTTCAATACGGTTCAGGTTATCTACCACATGTGTCGTTAAATAGTCTGATAACTCAATATTTCCTGTTTTTCCAGTCGAGTCATATAAGCCAATAACCATAAAAGTATCGCCTAAAGACTTACTCACCGTAACACCTTGGCGCTGAACTTCATCAGGTAAACGGCGTATTACCCCACTAATGCTATTTTGTACTTGTACCTGAGCGGTATCTGGATTTGTTCCATTATCAAAACTAATGGTAATACGGCTACGTCCAGATGAATCACTTGATGAACTAAAATAGAGTAAGTGATCAATACCTTGTATTTGTTGTTCTAAAATTTGAGTAACACTTTGCTCAACCGTTTGCGCATCTGCCCCACTATAACTTGCTGACACTGTAATTTTTGGAGGTGCGATGTCGGGATACCGTTCTACAGGTAAGTGCATGACCGAAAAAATACCAAAAGCCATAACAATGATCGCTAGTACATTGGCAAAAATGGGGCGATGAATAAAAAATTTTGATAGCATGGCTGCTCGGTATGATGTCGTTAATTAACAGGAGTAAATGCCGCTTTGAGACCTTGTGATCATCAACGAGCGGTGTAAAAAAGACAAGTAGAATTAAGACAATAAATGTAATTAAGACAAAAACAAAGCTCGATTCACTATTTCCAACAAACCAATAAAGAACCAGTTAAATAGTGTCACTTAAAATTCATGAATTCTTCATGATCATGTCAAACTAAATCCCAATACTTGAGTCGTTTCAACTAAAACAATATGAGTAGAATTATGTTTAGAAAAGCACTTTTATGTTTAAGTTTAATTAGCTTGGTTGGTTGTAATGATGATAAAACTGATACGACGCCAACCACACCAGAATATCAATTTCCTAAAATTTTAGTGATAGGACACCGCGGCGCTAGCGCTTTACGTCCTGAACATACCTTAGCTTCATATCAAAAAGCCATTGATGATGGCGCTGACTTCATTGAACCCGATCTTGTGTCAACAAAAGATGGTGTATTGGTTACCCGCCATGAAAACGAAATTGGTGGTACAACAAACATAAGTATCCTTACCCAGTTTGCAGACCGTAAAATCACAAAAAATATTGATGGTATAGATTTAACGGGTTGGTTTACAGAAGACCTCACTTTAAATGAATTACAGCAAGTTAAAGCACGTGAGCGTATTCCAGAGTTCCGACCAGCAAACACAGCTTATAACGACCTCTATTCAATTCCAACACTAGAACAAGTCATTGAACTTGCCGAAGCAAACTATAAAAAAACCGGAAAAATTATTGGTCTATATATCGAGACCAAACATCCGACTTACTTTAAAAATAAGAATTTGGCTATGGAGGACACACTTCTTAAAACTCTTGCCAAATATCAATATACACGTGATATCGCACCTATCTATTTACAATCTTTTGAAGTCAGTAACTTAAAATATTTAAAAGATCAGCTAGATCTTCATAAGACGCTTAAACATGCACAAATCATTCAGTTATATGATGCAAAAACATCTCGACCAGCTGACTTTGTCGAATCTGGCGTATCTAAAACATATGGTGATTTAGCCACAGCACAAAGCTTAAAAGATGTTGCTAAATATGCAAATGGCGTAGGCCCAAGCAAAAGCTACATTCTCAATTTCAATAACGATGGTTCAGTACAAACCACTTCATTTATTACCGATGCACATACAGCTGGCTTAAAAGTACATCCGTATACTTTCCGCCCAGAAAATAACTTTTTACCACAGCCCTTAAAGTGTAGCGATAAACCTGCCGAGCGTTGCCCAACTGGTGCTTTAAAAGAGTTTGAAGCGTACTTCAAAGCAGGTGTTGATGGCATCTTTACAGATGACCCAGCACTTGGCCGTGAAGCAGTCAATAATTTTGAGAAAGCAGCAAAATAGTTAAATACTTAATAAGAAACAGGGCATTCAATGCCCTGTTTTTTTATTTATCAAGACTGTTATTAAAATATAAAGGAATCCATTGATACTGCTCTGCATTCACTTTATACACATGACCAATTCCCGGAAATGGTAAATGTGGAGCAGCTACCCATTGCTGCTTATTTGAAATTTCAGCGAACATTTTTAAACGAGTATTAATTGCCTGCTCGGAATTTACATCAAAATCCACTCCAGTTTTTGGAGCATCAAACTGTAAAGAGTGTGAGTGAACAATGTCTCCAACAAAGACAATTTGTTGACCTTTACTTTTTAAACGGAAGCTATGATGGCCGGGTGTATGCCCTTGTGTATTGATCACTTCAAAACCTTGAATGACATCGCCATCTTTAAAGGTTTTGAATGCTTTTTTCGCTTGATACGGTGCAAGTGCAGCTTTTACATTTTTAACAGTACCTAAATAATTTTCTTTTTGATTCGCTGGTACGGTTTTTTCAGAAGCTGGGTTTAACCAATAATCAACTTCACGTTCATGTGCATAAATGGTTGCATTAGGAAATACGGCTTTTCCATTTTGAGCAATACCACAAACATGGTCTGGGTGTAAGTGTGTCAACAAAACCGTTTTCACGTTGGCGAGTTGATAGCCTGCCAATTCAAGATTTTTAGCAATTGAACCTAACTGTGGACCAAAACAACTTGAAGCACCACTGTCAACAAGGGTCAAACTTTTACCGTCGTCTACTAAGAAGGCATTTACCGAAGTTTGAATCCCCTTTTCATTCACAGCAGCATACTTGGTTAAAATTTTAGTCTTCTCAGCCTGACTCAAATTTTTGAACAATTTAGGATCTAAATAAATGGTGCCATCAAGTAAGGAGGTGATGCGATAATTACCAAATTGATGCTTATAATATCCAGGTACTTGTTGAGCTGAGGCTGGCTCTGCATAGCTTATATGTAAGCCACCCATGACAAGTCCTAATGCTACAAATAGTTTTTTCATCTTTTCTTCTCTATCAAGTTATAAAGTCAAAATCTTTAAAAAAGATTTAATATTTTTTTTAAGGGCCGCGTTATATAATGCATGAAATGTGTCAGAAATATAAGTAAATGAATAGCTATTCTCCTTATAAGGGCAAAACTGGTCTTAAGCGTATATTAAATGCAACGGGCTACTCTATTTCCGGATTTAAAGCAGCTTATAAAAATGAAGCCGCTTTCCGACAAATTGTTCTAATTAATGTTGTGCTAATTCCTACTAGTTTTTTCCTAGATGTGAGTCGTGGCGAACATGCACTTATGGTTATTGTATGTTTATTTGCAATGATCGTTGAATTGTTCAATTCTGCGATTGAGGCTGTAGTTGACCGAGTATCACTCGAAAAACATCAACTCTCTAAAAATGCCAAAGATATGGGAAGTGCTGCTCAATTTGTTGCTCTTTCTATTATTGCAGTGACATGGCTTATCATTTTAATAGGCTAAAAAAAACCATGCTTATAAGTGAATAAGCATGGTGTAACAAAAAAGAGGAACTACAGCCACTGTTCCTGAATATAAGTTTAAGAATATCAACTTAACTTTTTCTTAATTTATATAAGAAATAAAAAAATCCCTGCAAATGCAGGGATTTTTTTATTTTAGACGTTGATGTTTATTACATCATGCCGCCCATACCACCCATACCGCCCATATCTGGAACAGCTGCTTTATCTTCTGGAATATCAGTAATCATACATTCTGTAGTTAACATTAAACCAGCTACAGAAGCAGCGTGTTCAAGTGCAGAACGAGTTACTTTAGCAGGGTCAAGAATACCCATTTCTAACATATCGCCATATTCGCCAGTTGCTGCGTTGTAACCGAAGTTACCTTCACCAGCTTTAACTGCATTAATCACTACAGATGGCTCATCACCCGCGTTTGAAACGATTTGACGAAGTGGAGCTTCGATCGCACGGCGTAAAATGTTGATACCCGCAGTTTGATCTTCGTTAGCACCTTTTAGGTTGTCTAATACATTTACAGCACGTACTAGCGCAACACCACCACCAGCAACAACACCTTCTTCAACTGCTGCGCGAGTTGCATGAAGTGCGTCATCTACGCGGTCTTTCTTCTCTTTCATTTCAACTTCAGTTGCCGCACCGATTTTAATTACAGCAACACCGCCAGCTAATTTAGCAACACGTTCTTGTAATTTTTCACGGTCGTATTCTGAAGAAGATTCTTCAATTTGAGCACGGATTTGTTGAACACGTTCAGCAATAGCAGCTGCATCGCCAGAACCATCAACAATTACAGTGTTTTCTTTAGAAACAGTGATCTTGTGTGCAGTACCTAAATCTTGAAGAGTCGCTTGCTCTAAAGACATACCAACTTCTTCAGAAATAACAGTCGCACCAGTCAAGATCGCGATGTCTTGAAGCATTGCTTTACGACGGTCACCAAAGCCAGGAGCTTTAACAGCACATACTTTGATAATACCGCGCATGTTGTTTACAACAAGCGTAGCAAGCGCTTCGCCTTCAACATCTTCAGCGATGATAAGAAGTGGTTTACCAGTTTTCGCAACTGCTTCTAAAACAGAAATCAATTCACGAATGTTACCGATTTTTTTGTCAACAAGAAGGATGAACGGGTTTTCAAGCTCAGCAGTTAACGTATCTTGCTTGTTTGCAAAGTACGGAGAGATATAACCACGGTCAAACTGCATACCTTCTACAACGTCTAATGCGTCTTCGAAGCCAGAACCTTCTTCTACAGTGATTACACCTTCTTTACCTACTTTTTCCATCGCTTGAGCGATAAGTTTACCAACAGTAGTATCAGAGTTAGCAGAGATAGAACCAACTTGTTCAATCGCTTTAAAATCATCAGCAGGTTTTGCATTTGAACGGATATTTTCAACTACAGTTCTTACTGCGATATCGATACCACGTTTTAAATCCATTGGGTTCATACCTGCAGTTACAGATTTGATCCCTTCATTTAAAATTGCTTGAGCAAGTACAGTTGCAGTCGTTGTACCGTCACCAGCGATGTCGTTAGTTTTGCTAGAAACTTCACGAACAAGTTGAGCACCCATGTTTTCAAACTTGTCTTTTAATGAAATTTCTTTAGCAACAGTTACACCGTCTTTAGTGATGTGCGGAGCGCCGAAAGAACGGTCAATAACAACGTTACGACCTTTAGGGCCTAAAGTCACTTTAACAGCATCTGCAAGTACGTTTACGCCTGCAATCATTTTTGAGCGAGCTGAATCACCAAATTTTACGTCTTTAGCTGACATATTAAACTCCGAATCTTTTTAAATACTGAATCTGATAATGAATTGAGTTATGGATTGATTAGCCTTCCAACACAGCTAAAATGTCTGACTCTTTCATGATTAAGAGTTCTTCACCACTTACTTTCACTGTTGTACCTGCATAAGTACCAAACAATACTTTGTCACCAACTTTAACATCCAAAGCACGTACGCCATTCTCAGTGATTTGACCATTACCTACTGCAATTACTTCACCTTGAGATGGTTTTTCAGCAGCAGAACCAGGAAGTAAAATACCACCAGCAGTTTTGGTTTCTTCTTCTACGCGACGAATTACAACGCGATCATGTAATGGACGAATGTTGCTCATAATTAACTCCACCAGACTTAGTCTTTTTGATTAATTGCTATTGCCTTAATCCAAAGCAATAACAAAATATTTAGATGTCACTTTTGTGGGGATGAAAAAAAAGGCTTCAAGGGGAAAATGAAAAAAAACTTAACTTTTTTGAATATTTTTTAAACAATCAAATATTTAATCCCATCTAAACTAAATCAATATGGGATGAATTCAGCTAACTGTTCATTGAACCTATAATGCTGAATCTTTCCTGTATTTGAAACTGTATTAAAGCTATTCGGATTATGATGATATAGACGAGTGGAAGTCGCTGTTCCTGCATGAATATCATAAATAGGATGATCTATTTTTAATTGATAAATCTGTGTTAAATCATATACAGCTGTTTTATGCAGATGCCCATGTAACATACCGAATAGCCCTGTCGTACTCCATTTTTCGAGAGCCATTTTTCCTAATACTGGACAATCCTTAATACCATGCTCGTCATCAGGCGGCGTATAAAAAGGCTGATGAAAAACTACTAATTTGATTTTATTCTCTGGCCCTTGCTGTAATCGCTCATATGTAGTTTGAATTTGCTCAATCGAAATATGCCCACGGGTATGATAACGACGACGTATACTATTTACGCCAACGATATAAAAATGCTCAGTTTCTAAAGTAGGCTCTAGTTCACCAAAAAAATATCGATATCGGGTAAATGGAGAAAAAAAGCGGTTCCAGACATGATACAAAGGAATATCGTGATTACCCGGTACAATAAGATAAGGAATATTAAGACTATCTAAAAATTGGCGACAATTATAAAACTGTTGATATCGGGCACGCTGAGTAATATCTCCACTCACAACAATAACTTCAGGTTTATGTTGGGCACAAAAAAGCCGAATCGCATCTAAACAAGCCTGGACTTCTGTTCCAAAATGCAAATCAGACAGATGTAATAACATTTGGCACCATAATATTTAAAGCATTCTTTTCTACAGTGAAATTTAATGGTGTTTTCATCTCTAATATTTCACCATCTAAAGCCACTGTAAGTTTTGATTTTTTTGCACATTCAACAATGACATGATCAGCACAAAAACTATAAACGTCTTGTGTCTCTTCAACTTTGCCTTGAATCCATTGCCAAAGCATATGCAATAAACTAAGCCGATCACTTTTTGTAATGACCACTCCGGCAACTCTTCCCTGTGCAGCACAATCAGCAATTCTTAATTTCATATCACATAGTTGCAATTGATTATTACCAAAGAAAATGAGAGGTGTTTTAACTGGATATTTTTTTCCATCAACCGTGACGGAAAGCTTCATAGATTTATTTTCTCTTATTAAAACATCCAAAGCCGAGGTATAGGCATGTAAACGAAGACGTCCTAAATACTTATTGTAAAGCTCACGTTTTTTTATAAATAATGGATAAAGTCCCAAGCTCGCATTATTCAAATAAATATGATCGTTAATCGTCGCAATATGTACAGAACGTGGTGTACCCGTAGCGATGACTTCAGCCGCTTCTAACAAATCTAAAGGAATATCTAAAACTTTAGCGACATAATTAAAAGTTCCCATAGGTAAAATTCCCATAGGAATATCGGTATGTCGAAGTTTTGATGCTACTGCATTTAATGTCCCATCCCCACCAGCTGCAACAACAACGCCTAAATCTGCGCTTTGACTATGCCGATGGATGACTTTGTTCATCAAATCATCAAAGGTGACATCCTCTGTTAATTCAAAAACTTGTATTTCAAAATCGAATTCGGTGAGTACAGTCATTAACTGTTCATAGATATCTTCATGTTTCGAAGCATGAAAACCCGATTTCTGGTTATAGATGATAGAGAGAGGTTTTAAAGTCCGCATTTTTATTATCTTAGAGAAGATTTATCCTATATATTGTATAGAAAATCGCCTAATAAAAGTCTCTTTATGTAAATTTCGAATGATGATCATTTGTTTAATCAATAATAATTCTCAAGAAAAATTTAAACATCAAGTTATTGATTTTTAAAAAAATAAATAATATAAATAACACACATACAACATAAAAATGTAAAGAATAAAATACACCAAAAAACAATAAACCCATGATTTTAATTAAAAAAAATTAAAAATCAAAATATCTATTTCTTATTCTTTAGTCTTATTTTTTTTATGATTTTATGCTTTAATACAGCCACTTTTTTATTTGATCTTTCATTGTACCTCAATGAATGACTTGTACATTGTTGTACATATTTTGAATAGGCCTCACCATGACCACAGTGAACGCACCAGAATTCGTTCGTCATCCTAAGCTTATCGCATGGGTTGAAGAAATTGCAAACGTAACCAAACCAGCAAAAATCGAATGGTGTGACGGAAGCGAAGAAGAGTATCAACGTCTAATCGACTTGATGATCGCTAACGGCACCATGCAGAAATTAAACCAAGAAAAACATCCTGGTTCTTATCTTGCAAATTCTGATCCATCTGATGTTGCGCGTGTTGAAGATCGTACCTACATTTGCTCTCAAAAGAAAGAAGATGCTGGTGCAACAAACAACTGGGAAGAACCAGCTGTTATGCGTCAAAAGTTAAATGGTTTGTTTGAAGGGTCAATGGAAGGTCGTACAATGTACGTTGTGCCTTTCTCTATGGGTCCACTTGGAAGCCATATTGCTCATATCGGCATTGAGTTAACTGACTCTCCTTACGTTGCTGTTAGCATGCGCAAAATGGCACGTATGGGTAAAGCAGTTTATGACGTGTTAGGTACAGACGGTGAATTTATTCCTTGTATTCACACCGTAGGTGCTCCACTCGCTGAAGGGCAAAAAGACGTTGCATGGCCTTGTAACCCTGAAAAATACATCGTTCATTACCCAGAAACTCGTGAAATCTGGTCTTACGGTTCTGGTTATGGCGGTAACGCATTACTTGGTAAAAAATGTTTAGCACTTCGTATCGCTTCTGTTATGGGACGCGAACAAGGTTGGTTAGCTGAACATATGCTTATTCTTGGTGTGACTAACCCACAAGGTGAAAAACACTATATCGCTGCAGCATTCCCGTCTGCATGTGGTAAAACAAACTTCGCAATGTTAATTCCACCAGCAGGCTATGAAGGCTGGAAGATTGAGACTGTAGGTGACGATATTGCTTGGATCAAACCAGGTGAAGATGGTCGTCTATACGCAATCAATCCAGAAGCTGGCTTCTTTGGTGTTGCGCCTGGTACAAATACCAAAACTAACCCTAATTGTATGGCAACTCTTCACAAAGATGTTATCTATACAAACGTTGCGGTAACTAATGATGGTCAAGTATGGTGGGAAGGTCTTTCTAAAGAAATTCCAATTAACTTAACTAACTGGAAAGGTCAACCTCACGTAAATGGTGAAAAAGCTGCTCATCCAAATGCGCGCTTCACTGTTGCTGCTGGTCAATGCCCTTCTATCGATGCTGACTGGGAAAATCCAGCAGGCGTTCCGATTTCTGCATTTATCTTCGGTGGTCGCCGTGCAGATACGGTTCCTTTAGTTTCTGAAGCTTTTGATTGGGTTGATGGCGTTTATAAAGCTGCAACTATGGGTTCTGAAACTACTGCTGCTGCTGTTGGTCAACAAGGTATCGTTCGTCGTGATCCATTCGCGATGCTTCCATTTGCTGGCTACAACATGGCTGACTACTTCGATCACTGGTTAAGCCTTGGTGAAGAAGTAAGTACAAAAGCTGAAGCTGCTGGTAATAAATTACCAAAAATCTTCAACGTAAACTGGTTCCGTCGTGATGCTGAAGGCAACTTCGTATGGCCTGGTTTCGGTCAAAACATGCGTGTTCTTGAGTGGATCATTGACCGTTGTGAAGGTCGTGCAAACGCTGTTGAAACACCAATTGGTCTTGTTCCAACTTACGATGACTTGAACTGGGAAGGTACTGATTTCTCTAAAGAAGAATTTGACCTTATCACAGCTCAAGATAAAGATCAGTGGGTTACTGAAATTGAAAGCCACACTGATTTATTTAATAAACTTGGTGAACGCTTACCAAAAGCATTAAAAGAACGTCAAGCAGCTTTACTTGAAGCTGTAAAAACTGGCTTCTAATTGCTAAATATAAAAAAGGTCGCCATGTGCGACCTTTTTTATTATGCGGCATCATCTTTTTGTCGACGCCCAGCCAAATAACTTTCCAAAACTTTTACTTGTTTTTCATCAAATGCCAAACCTAGCTTAGTTCTACGCCACAATATATCTTCTGCCGTATTTGCCCATTCATTCTCACATAAATATTGAACTTCAGATTCAAATAAACCGTGACCAAAATCTTGTCCTAACGGCTCAAGAGCTTTTCGTTCATGCAAAATATTCCAAATTCTAGAGCCATAGGCATTTGCCCAACGCGTAGCAAGCTGCTCGGTTACCCCTTCAACTTGGTTTTGAATCTTTAGAATTAAATCTTCAAGTGTGGTCCAATTCTCCGCTCCAGGTAATACTTCATTTGCAGTCCACTCCTCTCCCATTTCTGTGAAAAACGGGCTAAGGTGTTCCAAAGCTGATTCCGCTAATTTCCGGTATGTTGTAATCTTTCCACCAAATACGGACAGCAAGGGTGTTTTTTTATCTTCCACTTGCAATGCCAGAGTATAGTCACGTGTAACTGCCGAAGGATTATCTGACTCATCATCACATAACGCTCGGACTCCAGAGAACTGACTTACGATATCTGCACGGGTGAGCTGCTTTTTAAAATGTGAATTTGTCACCGTTAAGAGGTAATCAATTTCTACTTCTGTGATCTCTACCTTTTGTGGATCATCCAAATATTCCTGATCTGTCGTACCTATTAAGGTGTATTGCTCCAAATAAGGAATGGCAAATACGATACGTCGGTCTTCATTTTGCATAATAAAAGCTTTATGACAATCATAGAGTTTAGGCACAACAATATGACTTCCTTGTATCAGCCGAACTTGATATGGTGATTTTAATTCTAGGTTTTCACTAATAATTTCTTCGACCCAAGGGCCTGCTGCATTCACTAATGCTTTTGCACGTATTTGATAAGACTCAGCCCCGCTTTGTAGTTCCAAATGCCACAGTTCTTGTTGTCTATAAGCCTTAACACATCTTGTCCGTGTTACAACTTTAGCACCCTTCTCTTTAGCTTGTAGCGCATTTAACACAACAAGACGTGCATCATCTACAGTACAGTCCGAATATTCAAAGCCACGCGTTATAGCTGGTTTTAGGGGACTATCTTCTTTGAAATAAATAAGATTTGATCCTAATAATTTTTCTCGTTTTCCTAAATGATCATAAAAAAACAAACCAGCACGAATTAACCACGCAGGACGCAAATGTGGTCGATGAGGCATAATAAAACGCATTGGTTTAATAATATGAGGAGCTTTAGCCAACAAAACTTCACGTTCTGCTAAAGCTTCTCTAACCAACCGAAATTCTTTATGTTCTAAATAGCGCAAACCGCCGTGAATTAATTTACTGCTCGCAGATGAGGTATGACTAGCCAAATCATCTTTTTCACATAAAAATACCGATAATCCGCGGCCTGTTGCATCATTAGCAATACCAACGCCATTAATACCGCCACCAATCACAGCAATGTCATATATTTTTGAATAATCATTAGTTTGTACTGTCATTTCTCATTTTCTTTTTATTGTTGATCTTATAAAAATTAAAACATCAAATTGATGAAACAACAATCAAAAAAGTAGAATAATCAATTTTAAATACCTACTAGGTAAGCTCCTCATTGATTACTCTACAATTTAATTAATTTAAGAAAAAATCAATCCTCAGCCCAACTTTGACTACGCTTAACTGCCTTCAGCCAACCTTTATAAATAACTTCAGATTGCTCAGAAGACATTTTTGGTTCAAATACTTTTTCTATCGCAAACTTATTCCTTAATTCATTCAAATCTTGCCAGAAACCTGTTGCCAATCCTGCAAGAAAAGCTGCACCCAAAGCAGTAGTTTCTTTCATTATTGGACGTTCTACTGGGGTCGCTAAAATATCAGCCTGAAATTGCATCAAGAAATTATTTTCTGTTACTCCACCATCAACTCGAAGTGTGCGAAGCTCTTCTTCTGCGTCTTGCTGCATCGCATCAAGCACGTCTCTTGTCTGGTAAGCAATTGACTCTAAAGTTGCACGAATAATATGTTCTATACTCGCTCCACGAGTAAGTCCAAAAATCGCCCCACGCGCTGTCGGATCCCAATAGGGAGCACCTAAACCTGTAAAGGCAGGTACAACATATACCCCATTGCTGTCTTTTACACGTGTTGCATAAAGCTCAGAGTCTTTAGCGTTCTTAATTACCTTTAACTCATCACGAAGCCACTGTACACAAGAGCCACCATTAAACACAGCGCCCTCTAAGGCATAGTTCACTTCACCATTTGCACCACATGCAATCGTCGTCAGTAAACCATGCTCTGAACGAACAATCTTTTTACCCGTGTTCATGAGTAGAAAGCAGCCTGTGCCATAGGTATTTTTTGCTTGTCCGGGTTCTACACACATTTGCCCGAAAAGTGCAGCTTGTTGATCCCCAGCTATACCGGCAATCGGAATCCCCACTTCTTGCCCGCTTATGGTATGTGTATAGCCATAGACTTCTGATGAACTACGAACCTCAGGTAGCATTGCTCTAGGAATATCTAAAGCTTGTAAAAGTTTTTCATCCCATTCAAGCTTTTCAATATCAAAAAGCATCGTTCGTGAAGCATTGGTAAAATCGGTGACATGGGCTGCGCCATTAGTTAACTTCCAGATTAACCATGTATCGACTGTACCAAATAATAACTCCCCTCGCTCGGCCCGTTCGCGACTTCCTTCTACATGGTCCAAAATCCATTTTATTTTGGTGGCAGAGAAATACGGATCAATGATTAAACCTGTTGTTTTACGAATGTATTCTTGCCATCCTGCCTTTTGTAATTGGCTACATATTTCTGTGGTTTGACGGCTTTGCCAAACAATTGCATTGTAAATAGGTTTCCCTGTTTTCTTATCCCATACAATTGTGGTTTCCCGCTGGTTTGTAATCCCAATTGCTGCAACCTGTTCACTCTTGATGCCGGCTTGAGCTAGAGCCTCTACCCAAACAGCACTTTGCGTAGCCCAAATCTCCATAGGATCATGCTCGACCCAACCTGGCTGCGGATAAATCTGAGTAAATTCTCTTTGAGCAATACTTACAACGTTAGCATCATGATCTAAAACAATTGCTCTTGAACTTGTTGTTCCCTGATCAAAAGCGACGATATATTTTTTCGGGCAATTTGACATCTGAATGTCCCTTTCATTATTCACACACATCTAGTTCACAATGCCAAAACATCATGTCTAACTGTATTTATTCAAAATTTTCTTTGGAATATATCATTATTTTTAAGAGATAAAGGTTTTCTTCATCCAAACATTACGCATTCTTTATCAATTTTTACTACTTGGGAAAAAATAATATGCGAAATATTAGAATTAGATTATAAAAATTAGCTGATCAGCTAATTTAAAATCACATAAATATTCAACTTATTCCTTTGCTTAAATAATAAACATTGTTTTACAGACATAAAAAAAATAAAGTGAAATACTCCTCTAGATAATATGTAAAAACACAATAATTTCTCTCTTTTTTAGCATTCAACCCAAGCGAAACATGGAGCGACCCATGGTTGATCAACCTTCTACAGCAACAACTCCACAACCTAATTTAGATACAAAAACTCGCCTAAAATCAATTTTGGGTGGTTCTGCTGGCAACCTTGTCGAATGGTACGACTGGTATGTATATGCCGCATTTACGCTCTATTTTGCTCATGCATTTTTCCCAAAAGGAAGCCAAACAGCTCAACTTCTTCAAGCAGCTGCAATTTTTGCTGTAGGTTTTTTAATGCGCCCGATCGGTGCATGGATTATGGGAATCTATTCAGATCGAAAAGGGCGTAAAGCAGGTCTTACACTTTCCGTTACTTTGATGTGTGTGGGCTCACTTCTTATTTCTGTGACGCCAAGTTATGAAAGTATTGGTGTATTTGCCCCTCTTTTATTAGTCGTCGCTCGTTTAATTCAAGGTTTAAGTGTAGGTGGTGAATATGGAGCGAGTGCCACTTATTTGAGTGAAATGGCTGAAAAAAATCGGCGTGGTTTTTTCTCAAGCTTCCAATATGTCACCTTAATTGCAGGACAGCTGACAGCTCTATGTGTTCTTTTAATATTACAAGTGGTTTTAACCGAACAACAGTTACATGATTGGGGATGGCGCATTCCATTCTTTATTGGCGCTTTACTTGCCATTGTTGTGTTCCGTATTCGTCGTGGCTTATTAGAAACACAATCTTTTAAAAATGCTCAAGCTGAAAAAGACCAGCCAGAATCAGGCATGTTTGCTTTATTCAAGCACTATCCTAAAGAAGCTTTCACAGTATTATTTTTAACAGCTGGCGGAACTTTAGCTTTTTATACTTACACCACTTACCTACAAAAATATTTAGTGAATACTTCTGGATTTACAAAACCTGAAGCCACTCAAATTACCACATTAGCCCTATTTATTTTCATGTGCTTACAACCTGTAGCCGGTGCTTTATCAGACCGAATTGGACGTAAACCACTTATGATTGCCTTTGGTGTAACTGGGGTTTTATTTACTTATATTTTATTTAATGCCCTTGCAACTACACATGACTATTGGACTGCTTTTTGGTTGTGTTTGGCAGGTCTAATCATGGTAACAGGCTATACATCAATTAATGCCGTGGTTAAAGCTGAGCTATTTCCTGCGCATATTCGGGCTTTAGGGGTAGCTTTACCCTACGCGATTGCCAATACATTATTTGGTGGTACGGCAGAGTTCTTTGCGTTAAGTTTTAAAGAAGCTGGACATGAATCTTGGTACTTTATTTATGTAAGTATTATGATCTTCATTTCACTTATTATTTATATTTTTATGAAAGATACCAAGCATCATTCAAAAATTAAAGAACATTAATATTTTACCAATAAGAGCTAATATCGCCAGCCGATATTAGCTCAAATCGTGCGATTAAGCCCCAACAACCGTTGTCTTTTATGAGATACTAGAGATAAGAATATAAGGATGATACTGATGAATAGAAGTATTTTATGTTTGGCATTAAGCAGTATGTTTATTTTAACTGCTTGTCAGACCACCCCTCGACAATATAATGGCTCAACTGGCTATCAAATTGAAAACCAAACAAAAACTTCGGCAACTTTAGCTTATACATTGGCTAGCCGCACTAATCAGCAGTTAGATGAACGTAAATTGCAACGTGCTTGTCAAAATGTATTAGGTGCTCAAAAAGTTTATAAATTATCAGTTCTAAGCATTAATGAGATTTCAAACCCAGCTCAACAAGAACATTATGGTGTTAAATTGGGTGAAACTCGTGCGTCATTTGGTTTATCTAATACGCCGAGTTTAAACAATGGTGAAGATTATGCGACTCGCCAAGCGCTTGAAGCACGTCCAAGTACGCTAAAAGTAGTTCGTTATACCTGCTCTTAATCTAAATTAAGACGCTGTTCTTTTACAGCGTCTTATAAAAACTTACATTTCTAAATTCTTTAGCTTCATCAAGGTCTGGCCATGTTGATGCACTTCTTTCATCAATTTTTTGATATTTTGGATGACTAAAGTTTTTAACACGGCTATCTGCGACCCAAATCTCTGGCGCAAATTTCAAGAATTCATCTAAAAAGAAACGGTTGCACTGGTCATATAACACATCAGCAGCCAATAAAACATCAACTTGCTCTGCTTTATATAAATCGTCCAGATATTCCAGTTCAACATCATTCAACAGAGCATTTTCACGGCAGGCTGTAAGACTGACTTGATCAATATCACAACAAATTACTCTTTTAGCACCAGCCATTTTTGCTGCAATTGCAACAACACCCGAACCTGCACCAAAATCGAGAACAACTTTATCTTTAACATGATGTGGCTCTGCGAGTAACCACTGCGCCATTGCTAAACCAGATGCCCAGCAAAAAATCCAATATGGCGTGTCATTCCAGATACGGCGAATAATCTCATCATCTAAGCGATCAGTAGGGAAAACTGGTGGAATCAACCATAAAGAAATAAGCGTTTCTGGTAACTGTTGTACCATCAACTCACAATGAGGAATGACTTCATGCAAGGCTTGAAGTAAATGTTCTGGGGCTTTGGTAAGTTGAAAGGTGCAGCTCATAAATAAGCTCAACAATTTATAATTTCTATTTGATACGCGTTGAGGTCATCCGCAATTGTTCGAGGCAGGACTACATTAGATTAGAATGTTTCTGCGACTCATCTATAGCTAACCAATAGCTGACGAGTTTTGCGGATGACAAATGGTTTTGGTTACTTTTCCCGGAAGAAAAGTAACTTACGAGCTCCTAACATTTGCGTTAAACGGTAGGACTCCGTCGTGAATAAATTAACCTAAAGCTTTTTCAGCAGCTTCTACAGTTTGACGAATCAAAGTTGTAATTGTCATTGGACCTACACCACCTGGCACTGGCGTGTAAGCAGAAGCAATTTCTTCAATACCTTGTAGCTGAATGTCGCCTACACCACCGCCATCACGTGGATGGAAACCAGCATCAACAACCACTGCACCTTGTTTAATCCAGTCTTTTTGAATAAGTTCAGCTTTACCTACAGCACCAACAATAATATCAGCTTGTTTCACAAGCTCAGCTAAATTTTGTGTGCGTGAATGGCAAATTGTTACTGTGGCATTCGCTTGCAAAAGCATCATTGCCATTGGTTTGCCTAAAATTGCAGAACGACCAACCACAACTGCATGTTTGCCCGCAATTTCAATATTGTTTTCTTTTAGAATGGTCATAATGCCCGCAGGAGTTGCTGAACCATATGCAGCTTCACCCATTGCCATACGGCCAAAACCAAGACAAGTTACGCCATCTACATCTTTAGCTAATGAGATTGCATCGAAACATGCGCGCTCATCAATCTGTGCAGGAACTGGATGTTGTAGAAGAATACCGTGAACATCTGGATTGGCATTTAGCTTTTCGATTTCAGCTAATAATTGTTCTGTTGTAGTTTCTTCTGATAACTCAATTTTTAGAGAATCCATGCCTACTCGACGGCAAGCATTTCCTTTCATGCGTACATAAGTTGCAGATGCGCCATCATCCCCAACCAAAATAGTTGCTAAAATTGGGGTACGACCTGTTTTAGCTTTTAAAGCTTCAACACGTACTGACAAATTTTCTTCAATTTGCTTTGCTAATGCACGACCGTCTAAAACCAATGCCACAGCACATCTCCAAGGTAGACATGAATTTAATGTGCCAATAATACATGATTATTTGAACAAATTTATTCTAGATGTTGCTTTTATGTTCATCTTATCTCAAAACAGTATTGTTTTTTTTCTAAAGGTTGCTAATATGTGCATCACCAAATGTAGGCGGGGTGGCAGAGTGGTCATGCAGCGGACTGCAACTCCGTGGACGCCGGTTCGATTCCGACCTCCGCCTCCAAATTTGGTAAAGCCCGGGTGGTGAAATAGGTAGACACAGGGGATTTAAAATCCCCCGCCCACAAAGCGTGCCGGTTCGAGTCCGGCCCCGGGCACCATTTTTTAGTACAAAAAATGGTGCAATAAAAAATCCAGCGTAAGCTGGTTTTTTTATACCTATAAAAAAGGATGCCTATTAGCACCCTTCTCCACTCGATCTATTTAAGCAGTTTTTTGCTTATCTTTTTCAGGTGCTAAATTCTTATCCAACACCAATTGAAAGTTTCGACTTGAATCTACTTTATATTCTGCACTTTTAATTGAATCTACAAAAATCCAGTCTGACTGCACTTGCTTATCATCTAGTGTGACCAGCAAATAACCCCGCTGATTTAAATTACAATAAGCCAATTCATCAATAAGCGTAGTAAAAGCAAATTCAAATTGTTGTAATTGAGCCATTGGAATACTTAAATATTTTTCAAGGCCTGGTGAAGATACAGAACTTGTCGCCAGCTCAACACCAACATATTGACCTTTTTGGCTATGCAAATAAGATGCCCATGCATTATGAGTATCGCCAGCCAGAACAATAACTTTCTTATTTAAACTTGCTAAATTGTCGTATACGGTTTCACGTTCAGCGTAATAACCATCCCAAGCATCCAGATTATATGGTACTACTGTTGTGACTCGTGCCTTTTCTTGCGCAGTTAAAGTTGGATCACCTTGTTCTAAACGCAATTTTAAAGTGACTAATTCTGCAATTTGAGCATTCATTTTAGTCAAAGTTTCAGAAGAAGCTCCACCCGAAGTAATTTGCCCCAAAGACAACAATAACTCAGCAGGAATCCACATCTTACTCATTAGAACTTGCTGACCAATCACATTCCATGTTGCCTTAGATTGTTTCAATTTATCAACCAACCAATCCCTTTGTGTATAGCCCATTAAAGTACGCTTTGGATTCGTTAAGTCAGCCTGAAACTTTTGAACATCTAAACCAGCAGCAGTCATGTAAGCAGCATATTCAAGCTGTTTATCTCGCGCAATAATGCGTGTATCCAACATCGTCAGCTCAACCAAAGAGCCAAAATTAAACTGTCGGTAAATATTTAGATGATCTGTACTAGAAACTGGACGAATAGGCATCCATTCAAAATAAGCTTGTAGAGCAGCTAATTTTCGATCAGAAAAAGGCCCCTCATTATCTTGATGATTTTCAGCCCCATCGCGCCAAGCATCATTTGCTAACTCATGATCATCCCAGATTACAATGAAAGGATGACGTTGGTGAGCTACCTGTAAGTCTTTATCCTGACGATAAAGTGCATAACGTTTACGATAATCATCTAGTTTAATAATTTCTTTATTATTATTTGCTGGCAAAGTCCGACCAAGTTTTGCTGCATCTTCAGTCGCATAGCCATCTGCCCCATATTCATAAATATAATCCCCCAAATGAATAATGACATCGACATTTTGCTTTGCCATCTCACGGTAAACATAAAAGTAACCCGCAGGATAGTTAGAACAAGAACATACTGCAAAACTAACTTTATTAGTGCTTATTGGTAGTGTTTTAGTTTGACCAACAGCGGAAACTTTATTACCAAAACGGAAACGATAATAATAAATGGTATTCGCCTGTAGCCCTGTTGCATCTACTTTCACCGTAAAATCATCAGTCTTGCTCGTTTCAACCATCCCCGTCTTTAAATTCTGTTTAAACTGATCATCTGTAGCAATTTCCCAAGTCAGTTTAAGACGCACACTGAGGTCTAATGGTGTTAATCGCGTCCATAAAATCACTTTATCTTGTAAAGGGTCGCCACTCGCAACTCCATGTAAAAAATCTGCTTGTGCTTCTGTACTTTCATCGTCTGAGCCATCATTACAACCCGTAAAAGCTACAGGCAAAGACAGCGCCCCAAAACCGAATAGACTTTTTTGAATTAATTCTCGGCGTGAAATTTTCTCTGACATACAACTACCTAAGTTTTAAGCAATGAGTGCTTTAAACTTAGGTACAGAAGATGAACAACTGATATCAATTTGATGAAGAAATTATGACTTAAATAGATCTTATCTTTAAATAGATGTACGAACTGATTGAAAATAAAGCAAACTATCTGATTTTCTCTTGCCAATCGCCTCCTTGTCATCTATTATTGCGCACATGCCCGGGTGGTGAAATAGGTAGACACAGGGGATTTA
This sequence comes from Acinetobacter sp. 161(2023), assembly GCF_037027805.1. NCBI lineage: Bacteria > Pseudomonadati > Pseudomonadota > Gammaproteobacteria > Moraxellales > Moraxellaceae > Acinetobacter > Acinetobacter sp. 161(2023). The sequence continues at coordinate 214,481 of NZ_JAZEYD010000006.1, forward strand.
AAATCCCCCGCCCACAAAGCGTGCCGGTTCGAGTCCGGCCCCGGGCACCATTTTCAAATATTGAATTTGGTGTTACAAAAAATCCAGCATAAGCTGGTTTTTTTATGCCTAATTAAAAATGAATTTTATGATAAGAATATTATTACTTCTGTGTAGCATCCTTTCTATATCCAAATCCAAGGTTTACGATACAGATCTTTTTTCTGGCACTATTTCTTTCAAAGATGACAACTGGTACTTTTGACTCTGCTCTATTACCAAAGATGATTACTTAATTAAAGCACCTAAACACATAATAGATAAATTCAAAGCATTAGAACAAAAACGAGAAACTTATTGGATCAGTTTTTAGCAGACGCGGAATACCAAGAAAATGGTATTTTAGTGTTAAAAATTAAAAAAATAGATGAAATTCATTTAAAGGCATCTTGTCATTTGTTAGATGCATTTAAAAATATTGAGAATCGAGAGTAATCACCACTCTCGATTCATCACCAGCTCTTCCATCTCAAGATCTAAATATCCCGCACCTTGTGCCACCATCATCATTGCCTCAGCAATATAATCAGCAGCACTATCATCTAATGAAGAATCGAGATCTTCAAACTGTGGCTTCATTTCATTAATTTCAATAACAGTTTGATGAGCATATCGATAGATATCCTGATCAGCTAAAGCAGACTTTTGAACTTTTTTGGCAAATTGTTCAATTAACTGCTTGAGTTCAGCAACTAAAATATCTGGATAATACTCATCATCAAACATTGGGAGAAGTAAGTCTTCGAACATACAAAAGTTTACACAGCAGCAGAAACCTGCCGCTTATAACATATTTTCAAAGCAATAACGACAAATTTCCCTGACTTAACCATCTAATCTATGAAATCAATTCATCATAATCAAATTATAAAAGCCTATTTTCTTCAAGCTTTTTCCATCGCTTTCCAAACAAGAATTGCCTCATACATCACTTTTACATCATGTGCACGAACAATGGATGCCCCTTGCTGAATACTTAGCAAATGACCCGTCACACTCCCCACCGCACGCTGATCTGCAGCTACACCCTTTAAAGCTTCACCAATAAAACGTTTACGAGAAAGACCAGATAAAATTGGATAACCCATTTCATGTAGCTTCCAAAATTCATTCAAAAGTTTCAAATTTTGCTGTGCATTTTTTGCAAAACCAAACCCTGGATCAATAATAATATTCTGTTTTTTTACACCCGCAGTTAAAGCTTCTTCCACGCGCTGTTGAAGCTCTTGTATTACATCCAACGTTACATCCGTATATTGGTCTAGCTGATTCATTGTAGTGGGCTCACCACGCATATGCATGATCACTACAGGTATATCTAACTCTACCGCAGTTTTTAAAGCGTTTGGTCGAGTAAGCGCACGCACGTCATTCCAAATATGCGCACCTGCCTCTTTCGCTGCACGGATAACATCTGGCTGACTTGTATCAATTGATAAAACAACATCATGTTTAGCTAAAGCTTCAACCACCGGCACCACTCTTCGAATTTCTTCTTCTATATATACTTCCGATGCACCTGGACGAGTAGATTCCCCGCCAATATCGATAATGGTAGCACCCTGCTCTATCATAATTAGCGCATGCGCAATAGCCTGATCCACTTGATTATGCTTTCCACCATCACTAAAAGAGTCCGGTGTGACATTTAAAATGCCCATAACGTGAGGCTGTGATAAATCCAACTGAAGCTGTCCACATTGTAGAATTTGCTGAGGTAAAGGCATTAGCTGCATGACTAGCTCCAATTTAATATTCGGCAACATTTTAACAAGTCTCTGCTCGATATACTGCTGATTTCTTTTCGGCTTTGTCTGAAATACATGCATAAAAAAAGAGCCACATGACTGTGGCTCTTTTACTTAACTAATTTAGTTCATTGCTGGTAATGGTGGTGGTGTAGATGGACCATCTTTTGGTGGTTCAAATGCAGCCACTGGATTTTCAGCAACATAGACCTTAGGTGGTTGTGGTTCACGACCTTCCATAATGTCACGAATTTGATCACGATCAACGGTTTCCCATTCCATCAAAGCTTTTACCATTGCATGTGCAATATCTTTATTACCTTCCAAGATATTACGCGCAACTTTATATTGCTCATCAAGAATACGGCGCACTTCTTCATCAACTAACTGTTGAGTTGCTTCAGAAATCGTACGGCTTCCTACATTTCCAAAGAAACCATTCTGGTTTTCATCTTCGTAAACCATTACGCCCATTTTGTCAGACATACCGTACTTAGTAACCATTGCACGCGCCATTTTAGTAGCTCGCTCAAAGTCATTTGAAGCACCAGTAGATTGCTGTTGAATAAATACTTCCTCAGCAATACGACCACCAAACAAAATCGCGATTTCGTTTAGCATCTTGTCTTTATAATGGCTAATCTGGTCTTGCTCAGGTAACTGCCAAGTTACACCTAAAGCCCAACCACGTGGCATGATCGTTACTTTATGAACAGGATCGGTACCCGGCAAAATCTCTGCAACAATTGCATGACCAGCTTCATGATAAGCCGTTGCACGACGCTCTTCTTCACGTAGAACCATCGACTTACGCTCTGGACCCATGTAGATTTTGTCTTTTGCATCTTCAAAGTCATGCATGTCGACAGTATTCTTATTACGACGTGCAGCAAATAATGCAGCTTCGTTAACAAGGTTTGCCAACTGTGCACCAGAGAAACCTGGTGTACCACGTGCTAACACTTTCATGTCCACACCTGTAACTGAAGGTAACTTTTTCAAATGTACATTCAGAATTTGCTCACGACCACGAATATCCGGTAAACCAACCATTACTTGACGGTCAAAACGACCTGGACGTAATAGTGCTTTATCAAGCACATCAGAACGGTTAGTTGCAGCAATAACGATTACGCCTTCATTACCTTCAAAACCATCCATTTCAACAAGCATCTGGTTTAAGGTTTGTTCACGCTCATCGTGACCACCACCTGTACCTGAACCACGGTGACGACCAACTGCATCAATCTCATCAATAAAGATGATACATGGCGCGTGACGTTTCGCTTGCTCAAACATATCACGGACACGGGACGCACCCACACCCACGAACATTTCTACAAAGTCAGAACCTGAAATGCTGAAGAAAGGAACCTTCGCTTCCCCAGCAATTGCTTTAGCTAATAACGTTTTACCAGTACCCGGAGGACCAACCATAAGTACGCCACGAGGAATAGTAGCGCCCAAACGTTTGAATTTCGCAGGGTCTTTTAAGAAATCTACAATTTCAACAACTTCTTGTTTTGCTTCATCACAGCCGGCGACATCAGCAAAATTGACTTTGATCTGGTCTTCAGAAAGCATTTTTGCCTTCGATTTACCAAAACTCATCGGTCCATTCTTTCCGCCTGCACCACCACCCATGTTACGCATAAAGAACATGAATAACAAAATGATTAACAGTACAGGGAAACTAGCAATGAGAAGTTGCATCAAAATGCCTTGACGTTGAGGAGCTGTTCCCTCTACAACAACATTTTGCTTATTTAAGCTTGGCATAAGCTCAGTGTCTTCAACTTGCGGACGAACAGTTTCAAACTGTGATCCGTTAGTTTTTTCACCATTAATATTTAAACCGTCAATTGTGACTTGCTTAATTTGGCCACTATTCACCGCTGCAACGAAATCTGAATATTTCATCGCAGTAGGCTTGTTGCGGTCACTGATATTACTGAAAATTAAAATCAGAACACCAAGTATTATTAGCCACAATACGGCATTCTTGAAGTAATCGCTCAAAGCTTTATTCCCATATCGATCTAATTTGATCATGCCCAATCTTGGCCGATCGTCATAAAAGCAGCAACTGTATTGCTTGCGGATAACCTAAAAGTACAAAATGCACAATTTTTAGGAGCTTGGCAAGTAAACTTTATCGCAATGCTTTCTTACGCCCTTGTCCAATCAAAAAAACCTCTTTAGACCGCGCCCGAGAAGCTGCTGGTTTTGCTGTTTTTAACACATCAAAACTATCAACTACTTGTTTACGAAACTCATCAAATCCTGTGCCCTGGAACACTTTAACAACAAATTGTCCATTAGGACCCAGAACCTTTTGAGCAAAATCTAAAGCCAATTCACATAAGTAAATCTGTCTAGGTTGATCAACGGCCCTATTACCTGATGTATTGGGGGCCATATCAGAAATTACAATGTCTACTTGTCGCCCATTTAAAATATTTAACAATTTTTCAAATACATCTTCTTCTCTAAAGTCGCCTTGTAAGAAAGTGACATCAGGCAAAGCATCCATAGGCAAAATATCAGAAGCAACCACTAAACCTTTGCTACCAACGAGTTTCCCAGCGATTTGAGACCAACTACCAGGAGCCGCGCCTAAATCCACTACCGTCATGCCTGGCTTGATCAACTTATATTTTTCTTGAATTTCAAGAAGTTTATAGGCTGCTCGAGCACGATATCCTTCCTTTTGTGCTTTTTTAACAAAAGGATCGTCCAGATGTTCCCTCATCCATACACGACTACTTTTCGACAATTTCTGGTTTGTAATGCGTGTTGCCATAACTCACTAAATATCAAAAAAACTTCTGATCGTTCATTGTACGTGAAAATTACTCTCATTACAGTACGGATGTAGCGTAATCTCACTAAGTTTTACAGTTTTTTTCCAATAATGTTGATCGATTATTTATGCAGTTTTTCGTACATCTGGATTTAAGTTTTTTGCTATACTAAGCCGTTTTTAAAATCAGGTATTTTTAATGGCCGCTTTATCTATCCATGAACGTAAACGTTTACGTCAAATTGGTCATGTGCTTAATCCGGTTGTCATGATTGGTGGACAAGGCTTAACAGACGCGGTAATCGAAGAAACGCTTCGTGCTTTAAATGACCATGAACTTATTAAAGTTAAGATTGCTGGTGAAGACCGTGAAGCGCGTACTGCAACAATTGATGCAATTGTAGAAGCAACAGGTGCTCAAGCTGTGCAAAAAATTGGTAAAATTGTTTTGCTTTACAAAAAGGCAGCTAAACAAAACCAACATTTGTCTAATCTTGTTCGTCACGCTCATCTAGCAAACTAATTTAATTTGACAAACTATGGCAAGTTACGAACTTTCAGCTTTTGATCGTTTTCATGCTGTTTCTGTTGTTGGCGCAATTGAACAGCAAGCATCCTCTACCTTAAATATCGGTTTTTGGATCCGTGATCCAAATCAACTTATTATCTGGCCTCAAGAAGTCGCGGCTCATCCTCGTCAAGATTTTTTGTGGGAAGAAACTTGTTTCGAAATTTTTGTTGGCGTGCATGATGAAGATTATTATCGGGAGATTAATCTTTCCCCTTCTCAAGCATGGCAGTCATATCAGTTTGAAGAATATCGCTATCCAGAAAGTATACCTCCCCTTGCTGCTTACGATATTGAACTGAATCATCTCAAGCGTACTCACTATGGCTTAAATGTTAGTCTCGATTTAGGGCAATTTATGCAACAGCATCGCTTGAAATGGTCAAACCTTTATTTAGGTTTAACTACAGTTTTAAAGACTAAAGATGGTATGCAGTACTATGCAATGCAGCATAGTGGAAAAAGTGCAGATTTCCATAATAAACGTGACTGGTTACATCAGTTCTAAAAATAAAAAAGCGAGAAATTAATTCTCGCTTTTTTATTTTTAGACCAAAGCAGAGATCATTAATTGTCTCTTGCTTTATTCCAAGCTTCGACTGCATTATTTTTAGTACGCTTAATACTTTCACTTAAAGAATCTTTGTGCTTCAAAGAAATCTGGCTAATATCACCTTTAAGCTCTTTGCTCACTTTTGTTAAATCTTCAATAAGTGCATTAATTTCTGCTTTTAAAGCATTTTTAAGGTCAGACAACCCTTCTTGTGAAGTGCTAAACTGAGCTTTAATTACATCAAGACGTTGTAAAATATCTTGTTTAATTTGACCAATTTGATTTTGAATGTTCTTATTTAGCTCGTGAGTTTCAGCTTCAATTTTCTCTTGAGTCTCGCTTAAAACTTCTTTGACTTGCTCTTGAGTTTCAGTAATAGCTTCTTTTACCTGAGCTTTTGCTTCCGAAGCAACTTCTTTAACTTGCTCAGTTTTTTCAGCAACAGTTTCTTTTACCTGTGCAGTTTTAGCGGTTACTGTTTTTTTAGCCTTAGTTGTAGTCGCAGCTATAGTTTCTTTCACTTCATTAACCTCAGCTTTTACTGATTCAACTACTGCTTGAGTTTTTTCACTCACCTCTTTTGAAACTTCATTATTGCTCATACTATTTCCTCATATTGTTTATTTTTTAACTAGCAATACAATAAATCCAGTTCCAAGAATTCACCTTGCAAATTGTCAGACAATTTATCAAAAGTATCGGATTCAGATGAGTGGATAATTTTTTTATAAAAAGCAAGCAATGAATTATATTTTTTAGTAGAAAAGAAATAGACTTTAAGGGGTTCCATGCGTATAATGCGCTGTTAAGTTACAAGCGGGCAGACCGATAGGGAGGGCATGTTTTATCCAAACATCGCCGATCTTTTTTGGGTCTACTCGCTTTTTTACAGCCGAAATTCAGGAGCTTTGGTTTGAGCATCCCCGCCATTTTAGCCCTCGCAGATGGAACGATCTTTAAAGGAACGTCAATCGGCGCACCGGGAAGTACGACTGGAGAAGTCGTTTTTAACACAGCCATGACAGGCTATCAAGAAATTTTGACTGACCCAAGTTATGCACAACAAATTGTGACATTAACTTACCCTCATATTGGTAACACTGGTTGCAACGCGGAAGACGTTGAATCTGGTCGTATCCATAAAGTATGGGCAAATGGTTTAATTATTCGTGACCTTCCCCTACTACACAGTAACTTCCGTGCTGAGCAGTCGTTGAGTGAATATTTGCAAGCGCATAATGTTGTTGCTATTGCAGATATCGATACTCGTAAACTGACTCGTATTTTACGTCAGACTGGCGCTCAAAACGGATGTATCCTTGCTGGCGAAAATATTACGGAAGAAGAAGCTATTGCAAAAGCACGTGCTTTTGGTGGCTTAAACGGTTTAGACCTTGCAAAAGAATGTTGTGATCCAACAGGTTTTGAATGGTCTGAAGGTTCATGGACCTTAGGCCAAGGCTTCTCTCAACCTGAATTAAAATACCATGTAGTTGCATACGATTACGGTGTCAAAACCAACATCTTGCGTATGCTTGCAGACCGCGGTTGTAAACTAACCGTTGTTCCTGCAGAAACTCCGGCTGAAAAAGTATTGGCACTTAATCCGGATGGCGTATTCCTTTCAAATGGTCCTGGCGATCCAGCTGCTTGTGATTATGCGATCGAAGCTGTAAAAACTATTGTTGAAACCACAACATTACCTGTATTTGGTATCTGCTTAGGTCACCAAATTCTGGCACTCGCTTCTGGTGCAAAAACTGTAAAAATGAACCATGGTCACCACGGTGCGAACCATCCTGTACAAGATCTTGAAGATGGTACAGTGATGATTACCTCACAAAACCATGGTTTTGCTGTAGATGCAGAAACTTTACCGGCTAACTTAAAAGCAACGCATAAATCATTGTTCGATGGCACCTTACAAGGTATCCGCCGTACAGACAAACCAGCTTTCAGCTTCCAAGGTCACCCTGAAGCAAGCCCTGGTCCACATGATTGTGCACCTTTGTTCGATCATTTCATCGAACTTATCGAAGCATCTAAACAGTAATTACGGAGCGAATAATGCCTAAACGTACGGATATTAAAAGCATCTTAATTATTGGTGCTGGCCCGATTGTGATTGGACAGGCATGTGAGTTTGACTACTCAGGTGCTCAAGCGTGTAAAGCACTTCGTGAAGAAGGCTATCGTGTTATTTTGGTTAACTCTAACCCAGCAACCATCATGACAGATCCTTCAATGGCTGATGCAACTTATATTGAGCCGATTACTTGGCAAACAGTTGCACAGATTATTGAAAAAGAACGTCCTGATGCAGTATTGCCAACCATGGGTGGGCAAACTGCATTGAACTGTGCACTTGCACTTGATGCAAATGGCATATTAGCAAAATACGACGTAGAACTTATTGGCGCATCTAAAGAAGCGATTGAGAAAGCCGAAGACCGTAAACTCTTTGACATCGCTATGCGTAAGATTGGTTTGGAATGTCCAAAAGCTGCCATTGCTGAAACAATGGAAGAAGCTTTAGCAATCCAGTCACGCTTTGGTTTTCCAGTAATTATCCGTCCATCATTTACAATGGGTGGTTCGGGCGGGGGTATTGCATATAACCGCGAAGAATTCCTTGAGATTTGTGAACGTGGTTTTGACCTCTCTCCTACTCACCAGTTATTGATTGATGAATCTTTAATTGGCTGGAAAGAGTACGAAATGGAAGTTGTTCGTGACAAAAATGACAACTGTATTATCGTATGTGCTATCGAAAACTTCGATCCAATGGGCGTTCACACTGGTGACTCAATTACCGTTGCCCCTGCTCAGACATTAACAGACAAAGAATATCAATTGATGCGTAATGCTTCGATTGCAGTTCTACGTGAAATTGGTGTTGAAACAGGTGGTTCTAACGTTCAGTTCGGTATTAATCCGAAAGATGGACGTATGGTTGTCATTGAGATGAACCCTCGTGTATCACGTTCATCTGCTCTTGCTTCTAAAGCAACAGGCTTCCCAATCGCAAAAATCGCGGCAAAACTTGCTGTTGGTTATACTCTTGATGAATTGAAAAATGACATCACTGGTGGCGTGACTCCTGCAAGCTTCGAACCATCGATTGACTATGTTGTAACGAAGATTCCTCGTTTTAACTTCGAGAAATTCCCACAAGCAGAACCTGTATTAACCACTCAGATGAAGTCTGTTGGTGAAGTGATGGCAATTGGCCGTAACTTCCAAGAATCTGTACAAAAAGCATTACGTGGTCTTGAAGTTGGTGTAAGCGGTTTTGATGAAAAAATCGAAGCTGGCGCAACAAATGCAAAAGAAACCATTTTAAAAGAGCTTAAAGTTCCAGGCCCTGAACGTATCTGGTATGTAGCAGATGCTTTCCGTCATGGCTTCTCTTTAGATGAAGTGTTTGAAGCAACCAAGATTGACCGTTGGTTCCTCATTCAAATTCAAGACATCGTTAAAACTGAAGCTGAAGTAAAAGCTTTAGGTTTTGGTGACTTAAACGCTGACAATATCCGTTCGTTCAAACGCAAAGGTTTATCTGACCTGCGTATTGCTGACCTCATGGGTATTTCACAAAAGCAATTCCGTAAACAACGTTGGAATTTGGGTGTTTATCCAGTTTACAAACGTGTTGATACATGTGCTGCCGAGTTTGAATCTGGTACTGCATACATGTATTCAACTTACGATGAAGAGTGTGAAGCAAATCCATCAAATCGTGACAAAATCATGGTCATTGGTGGTGGTCCAAACCGTATTGGTCAAGGTATCGAATTTGACTACTGCTGTGTACACGCGGCGCTTGCTATGCGTGAAGACGGTTATGAAACAATCATGGTTAACTGTAACCCTGAAACTGTTTCTACCGACTATGACACATCTGACCGTCTATACTTCGAGCCTGTAACACTTGAAGATGTACTTGAAATTGTACGTACAGAGAAGCCTAAAGGCGTGATCGTACAGTACGGTGGACAAACTCCACTTAAATTGGCACGTGCTTTAGAAGAAGCTGGTACACCAATTATTGGTACATCACCAGATGCAATTGACCGTGCAGAAGACCGTGAACGTTTCCAGCAAATGATTCAACGTTTACAGCTTCGTCAACCAAACAACAGCATTGTAAAATCTGCTGAAGAAGGTATCTCTGAAGCTGCGAAAGTAGGTTATCCGTTAGTTGTTCGCCCATCTTATGTATTAGGTGGCCGTGCAATGGAAATCGTATATAACGAAGAAGAACTTAAACGTTACCTTCGTGAAGCGGTTCAGGCATCTAACGAAGCTCCTGTTCTTCTTGACCGTTTCCTTGATGATGCAACTGAAGTTGATGTTGACTGTGTATCTGACGGTAAAGACGTTGTGATCGGCGGTATTATGCAGCACATCGAACAAGCCGGTATTCACTCAGGTGACTCTGCATGTTCAATTCCTCCTTATTCTTTATCAAAAGAAATTCAGGATGAAATGCGTCGTCAAACTGTTGCGATGGCAAAAGAACTTGGTGTGGTTGGTTTGATGAACGTTCAGTTCGCAGTTAAAGGCGATGATGTTTACGTTCTTGAAGTTAACCCACGTGCTTCACGTACAGTTCCATTCGTATCGAAATGTATTGGTGATTCTTTAGCAAAAGTAGCTGCCCGTTGTATGGCTGGTCAATCACTTGAATCTCAAGGATTTACTAAAGAAATCATTCCAAAACACTTTGCTGTGAAAGAAGCTGTTTTCCCATTCGCTAAATTCCAAGGCGTAGATCCAATGCTTGGACCTGAGATGAAATCTACAGGTGAAGTGATGGGTGTAGGTAAAACATTTGGTGAAGCATTCTATAAAGCTGTTTTAGGCTCAAATGAACGCTTACCAGGTTTACCAACCGAAGGCGAAGAAAAAATTGCTTTCTTATCTGTTCGTGAATCTGATAAGAAATATATTGCTGATATCGCTAAAAAATTCGTGGCATATGGTTTCAAACTAGTAGCAACAGGTGGAACGCATAAGGTACTTAAAGAAGCAGGTTTAGAATGTGAATCTGTGAATAAAGTAACTGAAGGTCGTCCACATATTGTTGACCGCTTGAAAAATGGTGAAATACACCTTATTGTCAATACCACTGAAGGTAAACAGGCTCAATATGACTCTGCAATGATTCGTCGTGCTGCCCTACAAGGCAAAGTGTATTACACAACGACTATCAATGGTGCAGAGGCTGTTTGCCAAGCCTTTGCTGTGAAATTGCCAATGGATGTATACCGCTTGCAAGATTTAACTGTAGGTTAATTTGTTACCGATAAGTCCCGTCACCTTATCGGTGGCGGGATTTTTTCATTTTTTTTAACTGTGTTTTCTCAACTTAAGAGGGACCAAAATGCAACGCTATCCAATGACCCCTGAAGGTAAAATTGCCTTAGAGAAAGAATTACAACATTTAAAATCTGTTGAACGTCCACGTATTATTCAAGCCATTGCAGAAGCACGTGAACATGGTGACTTAAAGGAAAATGCTGAATATCATGCTGCGCGTGAACAGCAAGGTTTCTGTGAAGGTCGTATTCAGGATATCGAAGGTAAATTAGGCGCTGCTCAAGAAATTGATGTCAAAACACTTGAGCAAAATGGCCGTGTTGTTTTTGGTGTGACAGTAACAATTGAAAATCTTGATACTGAAGAACGTAAAACTTATAAGATTGTTGGCGATGACGAAGCAGATTTTAAAATTAATAAAATCTCGGTGAACTCACCAATCGCACGTGGTCTTTTGAGTAAGAGTGAAGGCGATGAAGTAAAAATCGTGACGCCTCAAGGCGAAGTCGAATATGAAATCGTAAGTGTAGAATATCTCTAAGATAATGCACGTTAGCCCCTCTTTATGAGGGGTTTTTATTCAATATCATTGATATGTTTTTGGGAAATCACAAATGGATACTTCTTTAATTAACACTCCAGTTCGTCATTGGTGTGAATTTGAATTTATCCATAAAACTGTTAAAAACCCGAATATCCATATTAAAGGTCATTACTCATATTATTCAGCCTATTGGGACCAAGGTTTTGAGCGTTGTGTTGTACGTTATTTACATGACAAAGCCTCGACACCAGATAAACCGATTGATCAACTTCATATTGGTAATTTTGTTTGCTTTGGCGCTGAATGTGTCATCATGATGGGCGGTAACCAACTTCATAGAACAGATTGGATTTCGTCTTTTCCTTTTGATACCCGTAGTTTTTTAGCAGCTGGCGATACAGTTATTGCCGATGGGTGTTGGATCGGTAGCCGTGCCATGATCATGCAAGGTGTCAAACTTGGTGAGGGTGCAGTGGTTGCAACCGGAGCTGTCGTAACTAAAGATGTTCCACCCTATGCAATTGTAGGTGGGGTGCCTGCGAAAATAATTAAATATCGCTTTCCTCAAGACCAAATTGATAAATTGCTTGCTTTAAAACTATATGATTTAGATGAGAAGCAAATTTTGAAAATACGTGAGTATTTACAAACTGATGATATAGATGCTTTATCTACACATCTGGGAAATTTGCAGAATCTATAAAAATACATGTAGAAAAATTTATTGTTATAAAGTCACAAATGATTACGTGCTTGAATTTAAATCGTCAAAAAATAAGTATAAAGTATTGAATAAATAAGCATCATTACAATAAGGAAAACACTCATGTTATATCAACATATTCTTGTAGCAATTGACGGTTCTGAAACTTCTATGATCGCCATGAAAGAGGCGATCAAACTTGGAAAAGCGCTAAAGAGCAAAATTACGATTGTACAAGTTATGGCACTTGACCCATTTATTGCTGACGCATATGTAAAAATTGGTCAAACTAATGAGTTGATTGAACGCACAAGAAGCTATTTGCTCGACATTTTAGAACAAGCAAAACAAGAATTTGCCAATGAAGGCATTACTGTTGAAACTAAACTGCTTGAAGGTTTTGTCGTACATGAAGAAATTATTGAGGCGGCTCAAGATTTAAATGCAGATCTGATTGTCATGGGTTCTCATGGACGTACAGGAGTCCGAAAACTTGTACTTGGCAGCGTTGCACAAAAAGTCTTAGGCGAAAGTCATATTCCTGTTTTAATTGTTCGATAAAAAATGCCTGTCTGGCTCAATTCAGCCAGATAGGCACCTATTTTTTAAAAGGAATAACATCTTCTCTTGATTGCTCAACCGTTATTGTTTTTTTACTTTTAAAAGCATCCCAAGAATAATTTTTATAATTTAACTGCCATAAATAGTAAGATTGGCCGATATCTTTAAACCTAATATTTAATGTCATCCATGTTTCATCATGGCAATGCGGTGACTTCTTATACTCTTGTTCTGAAAAACATGCCCGAATCATTTCACTCGAAGAAAAAGCAATATCTTTTAATGCAACCTGATACTGCCCTTTAGGCTTAAGCTCAACAAAATCAGCGTTTTCCTCAAAACGCCCTCCTCCAGAATAACCAGTAAACCATGTATTTAGCACTGCTATGGCATATTCACTTTTATTAAGTGGATATAGTGCTGGAAAGATTTTGAGTCCATTAGGGCCTAAATCATCAGAATGTGGCTCTTTATTACTATGTTCATAATTTTTAAAATTCCACTGATTTATTACTGTGTATTGGTTATTTAGCTTTTTAACTTGAGCAATTTGCGGAGTCTCATCTATTAAATAATAAGTCTGATCTTGTGTATTTTTGGATTTCCATAGCTTAGTTTCATCGCTACATTTCTGACTCAACTGCTGACAAATCGAATGTATATCTTGTGATGAAGCTTTCACATTTATAAAAGGTTGAGCTGAAATAGTCTGCTCTGCAAAACTCGATTGCACTATTAAACTTAGTAGTAATATGGCTACACTCCGCCATTTATAATTCTGCATTTGTATTTGTTCTCTTTAATAATTTTAAGGCTGCCAAGCAAATTGCTTTAAGTTCACTTTGCCATTCAATAAATAGACACCTTCAGCTTCAAGCTTTAACTGCTGAATATTTTCACCCTTTTCATTAAATTTACTTAGGCTAATTTTACCTTGTGAATTAATAACACGGTACCAAGGGATTTGATGATCTGCCTCAAGATGTTTAAGCACATACCCAACTAATCTGGCGTGTTTAGGTAACCCCGCCATACGTGCTATTTGTCCGTAAGTTGCAACTTTTCCATATGGAATTAAAGCGATGACTTCTAAAATTTGTCGATGTAGTTCATACTGAGTTGTCAAAATGGAATCCATAAAAATTGACATCGTTCATATCATATAAAAATTTACTTTAAAACTCTTTAAAATAATATGCAGAGATAATGCGATGAGTATGAAAAAAACTTTATTGATGATTACAGGGACACTTCTTTGTGTTTCTTGTACGACTAATCCTCCTCAACAAAAACCTGTGTTACCAGAGGAACCTGCTAATAACAGACCTGTAGTTCCCGTAACTTTCGTTTTTACAACCAACCATTTAGCGGCTACACCCTTTGATAATCTGGCACAGATGCGAAAAGAAGTCAGCATCTTAAATAAATATTATTTAGATGACCAAGGAAATAAAATCTTTAATTTCAAATTAAACCGTTATATTTCCTATCAAGATTTTTCGAAATTGCATTGCGAACTAGACAATGAAATAAACCAACCTCGCCCTATTTCTATAGGTGCTATCCCAGCAAGCGTCAATGTATGCTTTCCTAAACGTACGGCACGTAAAGAAGTCATTATCTTTATATACGATGCGTATTCAAAAAACTTAGAGTTTGATGATGTTACAAGTCGGACGTTTCGTAATAATGGAAAACCCTTTATTTTATTAGACTGGCATAGATTAAATTATAATATACAAGCAGGTAGTATTCATGAAATGGGCCATGCTTTTGGCTTAAAACATGTCTGTGCACCCAATGCAACAAAAACTACCCCAACCAATATTATGGCCAGTGCTGAATGTAAATTAGGCAGTGGTGGTTTAAGAAACCTAGGTTTTGCCCCATCACAGCTTCAAACAATTTTATCAAGTTATAAACAATATTCTTAAAATTTAATTTCAACATACGCCCCTAAGTCATCTTGGGTAGCAATGTAATCCTCTGGGGTCAGTAAAGACGTCATGTAAGTACTGGCCTTTGAGAAGTCTTCGGTATCTACTGGATAAGGCTGCCAAAAAGTTTTTAGATTATTAGTATAAATTGGATAAAGACGAAGCAATTCCTTTGCTAAATCTAGTCTAGCTATACAGCCGAATGGCAAAGCATTTTGTTGCTCATATTCCCCATCACTATTAAATACAGCATTACCAATGCCAAACACTACTGGTTTTTGGTTGATGATCTGAATTGGTTGGATGGTATGAGCACCATGACCAATAATAAGGTCAACCCCTGCTTGAGTGAGAATAGTAGCAAGCTTAATTTGCTCTTTTGTAGGAGGTTTAAAATCGATTCCCCAGTGGCAAATCACAATAACTTTATGCTCAGGGTGAGTCATTTTATAGTGAACAATTTGTTCCAGCAAAACCCCATTTAAACACGCGACTCCACTTTTATGGCCTAAGGCATAAAAATCATAATCTAGATATGCTGTATCTCTGTGCCAATAGCCGTTAAAAATAGCGTAATGCTTGTTATTAAAACTGATTTCAAAGTAGTTATGAGCATCTTTTTGATTTGAGCCTGCACCAATATAAGAAATATTGGCCTGATCAAATTGCTTTAATGTATAGGCCACCCCTTCATCGCCATAATCTTTCAGATGATTATTTGCCAACACCAAATAGTTAAGATGAATGTTCTTAAATTCTTCTAATGTTTTTTTAGCATCGGCTTTGAGAATAAATGGTTTTTTATCTTTTAAAGGTGATTGGTTTTCTAGAGAAAATACAGCTTCAAAGTTAGCTATATTTAAGTCATTTTCACCTAAAAATGGTTTTATTTTTTCAAATGAATAGTGATATCCATATTGTTGTAGCGCATCTATTCGTCCTCTAGCCTTGCGTTTTTTAGTATAAGCTTCCCCAAAATAAGTATCTCCTAAAATGTTGATAATACCGCTTTGAATAGAGCAAATTTTGGGTTTTACACTCTGCTCTTGGAAGCTATGATAGTAAGGAACTAAGTGCTCAGCACGATGAATATCATCTGAAAAAGAAAAGAAACCGATAGTCTGGTTTTCCTCAAAGTACGTCAGAAAAAGTTTTCTAAATGAGTTTGTAAGATATAAAACCTCTACTACATTCTGCGCCATTAATGGTGTCTGTGGATGATAAACTTTCCCTTTAAAACTCAGCTCTTTTATAAAGAATAGTTTCCTGATTTCAGCTGGATGACTATAAATATTTTTGACTAATAAAAACAAATGTTTTAACTGGTTTTGTGTACTTTCTTTTTTGAAATTTAACTTATAAGTAGCAGCTCTTTTTGACAAAATTAAATAGGCTTGCTCATGTGTACCGCAGAGCATATTACTTAAAGCATGGTTTACATCTGCTGCTTGGGTAAAAATTAAGAACTGCAATAGTTCAGTAAAGGTGTAATGTTCAAAAGGCTTTAAGCCTAGATTTTGCTGACCGACTTGCTCAGATAGGTGGTCAGGCACAACATAAACTTCTTGAGCCTGTATTTTTTTCTGTTGGAATTGCTCAAATGCATAATCAATGAGTAAGAGCGTTGAAACATCATCATCAAATTCAAATTGCCATAAAGCCTCATCAAAACTTGTAGTGTCGACATGTGCTAACAACTTGATTTCAACAGGCTGATATTTCATGCTTCATCACCCTTGTAATCTTTAACATAGGCAATATAACCCGATAAGTTATGTTCTTGGTCATCGATCCGTACTCGGAAACGGTCATGCCGAATATAAAAAGCATGCAAAATTTTATCTGGTCGTGCCATATACATCGCCATTTCTGGATAAAAAAATCCTGTGGTTTGAAAGTCTGCTCTAAACTCAATTAACTTTTGAAGCTCAGACATATACGCCTGTTCAAAAAGTGTTGTACGCCCCTGCTCTTTTAAACGGCTTACCATTTTATAAGCAGCCATTAACATCTCTAACAGAGTTGCATATGTCGTTTTTCGATTGCGAATAAAAATAAAATGTTTTAAATAATTATTTAAACCAAAAATAAAATATTTATCTTCTGGGCATATTTTAGTGAGTTCATTTGTACAATAGCTTAACCAATGATCATGATATTTTTCATATCTCTTTTCAATAAAACATTCAAACATTAATTTAACTGTTTCTAGTAACTTAGAATCTTGGTTAATTTGATATAGCCTTAATAAAGCTAAAGCAGCTTCACCATCGTAATAAATAATTCTGAATTTTTCTTTTAAATCATAGTTAGGATAATTTAATACATGTGTTGTTGACCCATTTGAATCTACTAGCTTTAAAATACCATTTGCGAGTTTCTCTGCAATTTTTTGATAATCAGTTTTTTGGGTAATTTCTTGATATTTAGTTAACATTAAAATGGCAGCCGCATTGGCACCTAATTTAATTTCAAACTCCCCTTCTTTACCATCAATCATAAAAGCAGTAGATGAATCTTTTTCTTTATGAAAATTGGTGAGTGCATAATGAATAGAGGCATGTATTTTAGGCCAATATTCTGGCTTACTCTGCACTTCAAAGGTTTCTAGTAAGGCATACACCGAGGTACAGTGGCGTACCGTATTATAGTTACGAATTTCACGATCGTAGGCAGAAAAATAACCATAAATAAATTTGCCGTTTTCTTGAATCTGGTCATGAAGAAATGCCGAATTTTGTTCTATTAACTGCTGAAAATGCTGTTTTTTATTGTTTGAGATTCCTCTCATACCATTTGCATCATCGCGACTAGCTAAATTAATCAATTGCCCATTTTCATAAAATGTTGCGTAGGTATCAAAAGTCCAAATGTCTTGCAGCTTTTGTAAGCTAATCGGAGGTTTTGTAGCGTTATATTTTTGCTTAATTGCATAGTTAAGATTCATTTCATCAAAAAAGTTAGGCTTGTCATAACTTAAGCCTCGAATAATTGCTTTTCCATAAATCTCTTGTTCAAGAAAAACAATTGAACAGTGTTCATCAAATCCAATACCTTTACGATAATGATTGTTATGAAATTGATGGTGGACCTGTTGCTCTACTTCCTTCCAAGCTTGTTTCGCTAAATTATATGAAATATCGATTTTTATATAATCAGCAAGTGGTGCCTGTCCAAACTGGCCATTAATAAAATCTAATAGTTGTTTTTGAGCCTGCTCTAAATTTGTTTTCTCACTATGCCATACGCTACATCTTTGGTCTTTGGGGCCATAAGATAAAAATAAAATAATATCTTGTTTAATAATTGGAACATGCTGAATAACTTGTTCGAACCAAAGATTAAGTTGTCTTTGGAAATGTAAAAATGCAGTCACTCGAATTTAGTCCCTATCCGTTATTTGTTGTTCTATAAAATTTTCAATACATCATAGCAAGAGTACTATAAAAATTAAGTTAACGTATTGTTTAAAATAAAAAAAGAGAACCCTAAGGTTCTCTTTTTTCTGATGAAGTCAATTATCTATTAATAGATAATTTGACCATTAGCAAGTAACTCTGCCTCACTAGTCGTAACACCTTGCAAGATCAACAGATTAGTAAAGTTATTTGTAGGTAGAATCACCCCAGTTAACCCATCACGGTCAATCTGAATTGTTGTATTACCACCACTTACAGTAACATTTAAATACTCACCAATATTAGCAGACGTTTGAGCTCCATCTAGTAAGCCTCTGATATCAATCAAATCAGCTTGGTGATCTGTAGCAACATTACCCACATGGAAATTAGTCCAAGTGTCTACCCCATTACCACCAGTACTAGCACCATTATTAGCTGTTGCAGTACTTCCATCCAACACATGATAAATCAATGTATCTGAGCCAAAACCAATCGTGCCACTATCTGTATTGAACGTGTCATTCGCTGATGTACTGAGTACGTGAGTATTGTAATCAGTAGTCGTCAGATTAACCGTCAATGTTGATAAAGACTCAGCACCATTTGCTGCTACTAACTTATAGTTAATAGTATCGGTTGGATGAGACAATGTTAATGATGAAGTATTGGCACGGTATTCATAATCACCATTTGAATTGATCACAAGTGTGCCATTTGTCGTGGTGACAGCTTGTCCAGTAGCTTCAACATAAGTACCGACACTATTTTGAACATAGAGTTTGACACCATCAGCAGTAAATGTACCAGTGTCTGCAACTCCACCAATTGTGTCACCATGCAGAATATTGCCATGAACCCAATCAGATGAATAACTGTTCAAATGCGACGTTGTAGTTGTCACTTGGGTATCCAAAGTTGTTGTACCAAGTGTTACTGCAGTCAACGTATATTGAACACGGTATGTACCAGCACTTAAATGCTCAACTGAATCTTGGAAAGCTACCGTTCCGAGGCTAATACCACCTACACTCGCAAGTGCTGTCGCCGAACCTGTATAGGTCGTGTTAACCCATGCTCCGCCAACAAATTGCTGAACAACATAGCTTACAGTTGGTAATGCACTTAACAATGGCTGGTTAGCATAAGTCGCTGCAACCTGCACATCTACCAGATCTCCTGCCCCAACGGTGAAGCTATTAGAAACTACAGAGGTCGAACCAATCAAGTTAATTGATATATTCGGACTCGCAACATCTACAGGCGTATCAGTTGAGTTATTAAAGTCAACCGTTGTAACAGCTTGATCGGCATTGGCTACAACTTGAGTTATGCCATCAGTGCCAGGGCTAGCAGTATTCCAAGTGATGCTTACATCAGGTGAACCGATTTGTATGTGTAATACAGCTGTACTGGTCGCACCTGTCAATGGGTCTTTAATAGTGTAAGTGAAGCTATCTACTTTACCAATATCGGCAGGATTGGCAGTTGGTGTGTAGCTATATGAACCATTTGCAGAAATAGTAAGTGTTCCATAAGCCCCCGTTACTGGTGTAAAAGAACCAATAGTTGTGGTTACAGCACCTACTTGTTCACCTACTACTGTAGACACTACAGTAGTTCCAGTAATTGTATCTGGAACATATGAAGGTCCATATATAGTAGAATTATCATCTGTAAGTACATTACCGCTCACTGTTGCTGCACTATATGTAGGTACAACTGTGTGATCGTAATCATTACGAACAACACTCATAGTACCTAATAATCCTACACCAACACCGGTATAGACCATAAATGCTCTATAAGAACCACTTGCTAAATCTGGGATAGTCGCACCGAATCCATTACCACCTAGTACTCCGATGTTAATTAATCCAGTAGTCGCATCACCTGCAACATTCTGCCAAGAACCATCTGGTGCTTGTTTCTGTAAAACTACTTTATAGTCATTAAGTACAGACAGACTTAATAAAGCGCCATAGTTAATCGTTGCATCTGAAGTATGTCCAGCGGCAATGTTGAAACTCACACTCGGTGTACCTAGAAGCGATACGTTAAGATTCTGAGTTACCCCTATCAATGCTAGATAGGTTGCAGAACCAGCATTAATACCCGTTGTAGTTAATGGAACAATATCTATCCCCACACTGTTCACGTTGTTGTGCGCAATAATTGATGGCGCAAGAACAAGCCCAGCAAGGTTAGCACCTGAACCTAAGTTACCTGCAATATCCGTATAAGTGTTATTTGCAACACTCAAACTCGGTGGTGTCGCAGTACCATCTTGGGTGAAGGTCGCTGTCCAAGTCTTACCACCATCGGTAGTTGTTAAGCCTGATAGCGTACCACCCGCCAAGGTTACATCACTTGCATCAAAGCCAGTGACTGGTTCACTGAAAGTGAAGGTTACTGTAGTGCTTGCACCTGTAGCAAGATTCAAATCGCTCGCACTGATTGCAAGGGCCGGCGCTGTCGTATCAATCGTCAATACACTGGTGCCTGTACCGATATTGCCTGCAGGGTCAGTTGCAGTCACAGTCACCGTATGTGGACCATCC